>CALDNM010000115.1 GCA_937915045.1 uncultured Clostridia bacterium | reverse complement strand
CTCTTTCCCTACACGACGCTCTTCCGATCTCCTGACATATTCCAGTTCGCGATGTATGGGCACTGGCTTGATACAGTATCACCTCAGACTGCTTATACACGTATATTTATCTTCCAGCTGTTCGTCCTCGCGATAGGATTCTTCGCTGCGACCAGGATACGCAAAGCAGCCAAAAAATACGGAACAGTCAACGGCGGTACATATGAAGAACCAATGCCAGCAGATACAAATACTACATCTAAGACAGCTTAAATGATATAAAGAGTAATACTTTTGATCATAACAGTGATTTTATGCCCTGTGTTTTGGCAGGGCATATTTTCACAAAAAAGGAAAGGAAAACTATGAAAAACAAAGTGACTGATATAGATAAAGCGGTCGGTCTTGTGAAAAGCGGATGTAGTCTCATGATGACTGGATTCGGACAGGCCGGGTCGCCAAGGCATCTTATACGCGCTCTCGCGGGCACGGACGTAAAGAATCTTCATACTATATCCGACGATCTTGGTGTCACTGAGCATGGATTCGATCAGACGATAGCCGCTCTTGTGAAAAACAAGCAGATAAGCAAAGCGCAATGCTGTTTTGTTGGACAGAATCCGGGCGCGGGAAAGCAGTATATCGATGGAACACTTGATATCGAGTTCATACCGATGGGCACTTTCGCTGAGCGTATAAGAGCGGGAGGCGCGGGCATCGGAGGATTCTATACGAAGACCGGTGTCGGTACTATGGTTGAAGAAGGAAAAGAAATTAAAATACTGAACGGGCAAAAATATCTGCTGGAGTTGCCGCTTCATGCAGATGTGGCATTCCTGCACGCGTACATGGCGGATACAGCAGGGAACGCGATATTCAAATACACTGCGAGGAACTACAATCCGGTCATGGCGACAGCGGCGGATATCGTCATACTTGAAGCGGAGAAGATAGTTGAGCCGGGAGAGATAGCACCTGACGCGGTGCAGCTCCCCGGAGTTTTCGTCGACTACGTAGTAGAAGCAAAGGAGGATATTCTTTAATGGCAAACTATAGAGAAATAATAGCGAAGAATGTCGCGCTTCTCCTGAAAGACGGAGACCTTGTGAATCTCGGTGTCGGGATACCGACCATGGTGGGAAATTTCATCCCTGACGGGATCGACATAATCCTGCACGGCGAGAATGGATCTGTTGGAATAAAAGGCAGACTGCCTGACGATGTATATAAAGACGCGGACACGTTC
>CALDNM010000114.1 GCA_937915045.1 uncultured Clostridia bacterium | reverse complement strand
GTCAGGATGCGTCAGCATACCGAGAATGCTCAGGCACTCGCGGAATACCTCGAGAAGCATCCGCAGGTCGAATGGGTGATCTACCCGGGCCTTAAGAGCGACAGGAGCCATGAGCTCGCGAAAAAATATCTGCCGGGCGGCGCGGGCGGAGTCCTGACGTTCGGAGTGAAGGGCGGCGGCAAAGCCGGCGAGAGGTTCCTCGAGAATCTCAAGCTTACGAGTATCGTGGTCCATGTAGGTGACATCCATACATCAGTGCTCCATCCGGCGAGTACGACTCACAGACAGCTTACAGAGGAGGAGCAGATCGAAGCGGGCATACCGCCTGAACTCATAAGAGCGTCGATAGGCCTGGAAGATATCGAAGATATCAAGGCTGATTTCGATCAGGCGCTGAACGCGACAGCACAAGGAGAGTGACATAATGCCGATCATAATACCAAACGAACTTCCCGCGGCACAGACATTGAAGAGGGAAAACATATTCACCATGAGTGAAGGACGGGCCGTAACGCAGGATATCAGACCGCTCGAGATACTGATCGTGAACCTCATGCCGACAAAAGTCGCGACGGAGACGCAGCTCGCGCGCATGCTCGCGAACTCACCGATACAGGTGAAGCTCACATTACTGCAGATGGAAACGCACGAACAGACACACACCTCGCAGAAACACATGGACCTGTTCTATAAAACTTTTGACGAGGTGAAGGACAGACGTTTCGACGGGATGATCCTTACGGGGGCGCCGCTGGATTTCGTGGATTTTGAGGATGTTGATTACTGGGACGAGATCACGAAGATACTCGACTGGTCGCATAAAAATATCTACACGAATTTGTATGTGTGCTGGGGCGCGTTCGCCGCGCTGTATTATTACTTTGGGATACATAAGACGATCACGACGGGGCGCAGAAAACTGTTCGGGCTGTACGAGCATCATGTGACGAGGCGGCACAATCCGCTGGTCCGCGGGTTTGACGAGTATTTCTGGTCGCCGATCTCGAGGGCGTGTTATGTGAGAAAGGACGAGGTGCTCGAGCATCCTGAGCTCAGGATCCTTGCGGAAAATGAGGAGACAGGCCCGGCGCTCATCTCGACAGAAAACGGCAGACAGATCTTTATGCTCGGTCACAATGAGTATGGGCGTACGACGCTCGCGGAAGAGTACTGGCGCGATCAGAAAGCCGGGACCGGGACGCAGCTTCCAAAGGATTACTTTGTCGGCGACGATCCCGACGGCGAGATCAAATTCAACTGGCGCGCTCACGGAACGCTGCTGTTCACGAACTGGCTTAACTATTATGTGTACCAGGAATCGCCTTATGATTATCTGATAAACGACAGCGCTGACTGGATCAATACAGAGCGCGCGGAGGACTGACGCGACCGAGGCATCAGGATACGCCGCAAATAAAATGAGGCTGCGCAGTTCCGGGATCTTATCCCTGATGAACATGATGCAGCCTCTTTATTATACCTAAGATCAGCTGGCTATTTTTCATCCATCGCCGCGAGCCACGCGCTCACATCAGCGTCGCTCGGCATGCGCCAGTCACCGCGCGGTGAAAGCGATACCGAACCGACCTTCGGGCCGTCAGGCAGGCAGTCACGCTTGAACTGCTGCGCGAAAAATCTTCTGTAAAACGACGTCTGCCATTTCCGGATGATCTCGTCGGAATATTTATCGCCCCACGCGGCCTTCGTAATGACGAAAAGCTTTGCGGGATCCATGCCGTATCTAAGCGTGTAATATATGAAAAAATCATGAAGTTCATAAGGGCCGACTTTGTCCTCTGTTTTCTGCGCGATTTTTCCGGAACTGTCAGGAGGCAGTAATTCAGGTGAGATCGGTGTGTCGAGTATCGCCTGAAGGATCTCGGCAAGTCTCTTGTTGTTCGATGAGAACTTTTTGTCTTCGCCGGGTCCCGCGAGTTTGTGCTCCATGACCCACCTGATCACGAAGCGGACGAGCGTCTTCGGGACTCCCGCGTTCACGCCGTACATCGACATGTGGTCACCGTTGTAAGTACACCATCCAAGAGCCAGCTCAGACAGATCGCCTGTACCGACTACCAGCGCGTTCTCTTTATTTGCCACATCCATCAGCACCTGTGTGCGTTCTCTAGCCTGACAGTTTTCATAAGTGATATCGTGTTTCTTCGGATCCTGTCCTATATCCTCGAAGTGTTTCATGACCGCGTCGCCGATCGGGATCTCGCGCACATCCGTGCTGAGCAGTTTCATGAGCTCGAGCGCGTTGTTGTAAGTCCTGTCGGTCGTGCCGAAGCCGGGCATCGTGACAGCTATCGTATCTGAAGCCGGGCGGCCGGTGATCTTCTGCGCGGCGGCAGAAACAAGAACAGCGAGCGTCGAGTCGAGGCCGCCGGATATCCCGACGACGGTCTTCTCAGCGTGAGCCGCGATAAGGCGGTTCGCGAGGCCGGTGCTCTGTATGCTGAAGATCTCTTCGCACCTCTTATCGACTTCGCGGCCGGCGTCGGGGACGAATGGATCCTTCTCATATTTTCGGTGCAGTTTTTCTTTTGCAGTAACGAGTCTGACCGGGTCGAGGT
>CALDNM010000113.1 GCA_937915045.1 uncultured Clostridia bacterium | reverse complement strand
GAAGAGCGCAAGACATATCTCATGGACGGAGTCATGATGAACACAGCGCCGGTCGCGAACGCGATCGACAACAATGACGGGAAGTCGGATGTAGTGCCTGCCACGAAAAAAGAGGGCATATTCTCAGACTCGCGCGAGACCGGAAAGTATCTTTCCGAGGAAGAGTTCACCGAGTACACCGGCCGGGTCGAGAAGATGGTCGACGCCATGTGCGCGGGCCTCGAAGACGGCAACATAGAGATACATCCAAAGATGACGAGCAATAAAACGAGCTCGTGTACTTACTGCGACTACCGCGGCATCTGCAAGTTCGACAGATCGGTGCCCGGCTTCAGGATGGACTACGTGAGAGAGAATAAAGAAGAGAAATAAAAAAACAGAGCTTCGAAAGAGGCTCTGTTTTCTCGTGGAGCTACTGGCCAGGATCGAACTGGCTACCTGCACGTTACGAATGTGCTGCTCTACCATTTGAGCTACAGTAGCATGACTGCGTGTGTCCACTTAATGATTATACTTATTTCCTCAGGTCAAGTCAACAGGAATATTCACAGCAAAAGCGCCCGTCAGACAGACGCGTTTTTGTTGAGACTGCCCGTGCGGTAACCAGCCGGATCGAGATCGGTACGCGCGAAACCGAGCTCCATGAAGCGCTCTTCGATGCCATCGCGCGAGCGTTCAAATAAGTCGAATTCCTCAGGCAGCACCTCGACCGAAGCGATAAATCCGCAGCTTCCGGCCTCATGTATCCTGACCCTGTACTGCGTGAATCCAAGCGACCGCAGGACTTCCTCCGCGCCCTCGACGATATCCAGCTTCTGCTGCGTGATGCGCTCCCCGTACGGGAACCTGCTCGCAAGGCACGCGAACGAAGGCTTGTCCCACGTCGGAAGTCCAAGCTCCTTCGACATCTCGCGGATATCCTTTTTATAGATCCCGCAGTCCTTCAGAGGGCTCACGATCCCGAGCTCCGCCAGCGCCTTCATCCCCGGCCGGAAATCCCCTGTGTCATCCATGTTCGTCCCGTCGATCAGCGCCGCGTATCCGCTGCCTGCCGCTGCCTTCCTGAGCTCCGTAAACAAAGCGGACTTGCAGATATAGCACCTGTTCTCCGGATTCTCCGCGAACCCGTCTATCTCAAGCTGTTCGATAACGACCTTCTTCTGCGCCGCCCCGATTTCACGGCAGAAATCCTCAGCCTCCTTCGACTCGCGCGAAAGCATGCACTCCGCCGCCGCCGTGATCGCGAGAACTTTATCCGTCCCGAGCGCGTCACACGCCGCGTACAGAAGGAACGCCGAATCGACCCCTCCGGAAAACGCGACCGCCGCGCTGCCGAGATCCGCCAGATACTTCTTCAGTGTTAAATATTTTTCGTTCATATACTCATTGCTTCGCATTTATATTTCT
>CALDNM010000112.1 GCA_937915045.1 uncultured Clostridia bacterium | reverse complement strand
ATTGTTGACTGTGACTGGAGTTCAGACGTGTGCTCTTCCGATCTCAGGGAGCTCAGGAAGAAGTCGGGAGGTTTCTTCGGCTCCGGAGAAAGCACAGGCTCTGTAGGAGTGGTCACGATAAATCTGCCGAGGATAGCTTATCAGGCTGTGGATGAAGCGGATTTTTACAAGCGTCTTGATAAGATGATGGATATCGCGGCGCGGTCGCTGAAGATAAAGAGGAGCGTTATTTCGAAGTTCCTGAAGGCCGGGCTTTATCCTTATACGAAGAGATATCTCGGATCGTTCGATAATCATTTTTCTACGATCGGCCTCATCGGCATGAACGAAGCGTCGCTCAACGCGAACTGGCTCGGATGCGATCTTACGAAAAAAGACGGACAGGTCTTCGCCAAAGAAGTCCTCGACCATATGAGAGAGAGACTTTCGGATTATCAGGAAGAGTACGGGGATCTTTACAATCTTGAGGCGACACCGGCGGAATCGACGACTTACCGTCTCGCGAAACATGATGTAGAGCAGTTCCCTGACATAATCACAGCGAATATGAATGGCACGCCTTACTACACCAATTCATCGCATCTTCCGGTAGGCTATACGGATGACATGTTCGAGGCGCTCGATATACAGGATGAACTGCAGACGCTCTACACGTCAGGGACGGTATTCCACGCTTTCCTCGGGGAGAAGCTCCCGGACTGGAAGGCCGCGGCGAGTCTGGTGAAGAAGATCGCGGATAATTACAGACTGCCTTACTACACGCTTTCACCGACATATTCGGTATGCAAGGATCACGGATATATCGCGGGCGAAGTATATAAATGTCCTGAATGCGGCGGGCCGACAGAGGTGTACAGCAGGATCACAGGGTATTACAGGCCGGTGCAGAACTGGAACGACGGCAAGGCGCAGGAGTTCAAGGACAGGCAGATATATGATTCAAAGAAGGAGATCGGGCTCAGTCACGCTCCGGTCAGGAATGACGCGGAATGTGATCTTCGGACTATGCTTTTCACGACGGCATCATGTCCGAACTGCAGGATAGCGAGATCGATGCTCGATGAAGCCGGGATAAACTATGATGTGATCGACGCGGAAGACGAAAAGAACCGTTCTCTTGTGAAGGAATACGGGATCATGCAGGCGCCTACTCTGGTCGTACCGGGCGAAGCCGGCGCGCGCAAATACGCGAATGT
>CALDNM010000111.1 GCA_937915045.1 uncultured Clostridia bacterium | reverse complement strand
TATTATATATGCTGCGCCCTGTACGATGACTGTACGAGATATCACGATACCATTATCGTAAGAAGTGCTCAGCATCATCAGCATGCTGATAATTGCGAGCACGAGAGGCATCAGGTACAGGGGCTTGTCTACTCCTTTGAACAGATTCTTAAAATACTTCATTCTTTACCTTTCATTTCCTTGACACAGGGTCAATGTAACTATTATAATATTACGGTATGGTTTAATCAACTGTAATTTGACCGTACGCAATGTGATTTTTAACTATATTCAGTTTTGAGCAGGGATAAATGACAATTAAATAATTTTTTTGGAAGGAGGTGTTATTTAAATGCCACACGTAATTACGATCGTATTGGTCCTCGTGGGGGTGTTGATTGGAATATTAATTGGTTATATTTTAAGAAAGACTCTTGGCGAAAAGGCCATTGGAAGTGCGGAGCAGAAGGCGAGGAACCTTGTGCTGGACGCTGAAAATAAATCGGAAACCATTAAAAAGGAAGTTGAACTGCAGGCCAAAGAGGCAGCGCTGCAGTATAAGAATGAAGCAGAGGAAGAGATCAATCAGCGCAGAAATGAGCTGACGAAGTCAGAGAACAGGCTCGTTCAGAAGGAAGAATCAGTAGACAAAAAGCTTGAGAATATAGAGAGAAAAGAACAGAGCATCACAGCAAAGGAACAAAATCTAAATAAAAAACATGAAGAATTAGACGACTTGCATAATCAGCAGGTCATCAAACTCGAGGAGATCTCGGGGATGACTAAAGATGAAGCTAAGCAGATATTGCTGAGCAGCATCGAGGGAGACGTGAGAGCCGACGCGTCGGCCATGATCAGAGACATTGAAGGAAAAGCCAAAGATCAGGCAGACAAGTACGCGAAGGAGATCATAGTAGGAGCTATACAGAGGTGTGCCGCGGACAATGTCGCGGAATCAACAGTTTCTGTAGTCAATCTCCCGAATGATGAGATGAAGGGCAGAATAATCGGAAGAGAGGGCAGGAATATCAGGGCTATTGAAAGCCTGACTGGTATCGAGCTCATCATAGACGATACGCCGGAAGCTGTTATACTTTCCGGATTCGACCCTGTACGCAGGGAAGTCGCGAGACTGACTCTTGAGAAACTCATCGTGGACGGACGTATCCACCCGGCAAGGATCGAAGAAACGGTCAAGAAGTCGGAGAAGGAAGTCAACGCGAGCATCAAGGAAGCCGGAGAGACGGCATCGTTCGACGTAGGTATACACAATCTGCATCCTGAGCTTATCAAGCTTCTGGGCAGACTGAAATACAGGACGTCTTACGGACAGAACGTACTTCAGCATTCAGAAGAGGTCGCGTACCTCGCGGGACTCATGGCGGGCGAGCTTGGACTCGATGTCAAGCTTGCAAAGAGAGCGGGACTCCTGCACGACATAGGCAAATCGATAGATCATGACCATGAAGGGACCCATGTGGATCTCGGTATGGAAGTGCTCAGGAGATACAAGGAATCACAGGCTGTCATCGACGGCATGGCTTCGCATCACGGAGACTATGAGCCGAAATCGATGGAAGCAGTGCTCGTAGCGGCGGCAGACGCTCTGTCGGCGGCGAGACCGGGAGCGAGACGAGAGACGCTCGAGTCATATATCAAGAGACTGGAACAGCTCGAAGACATCGCGAACGGCATGGATGGAGTCGAGAAATCGTACGCTATCCAGGCTGGAAGAGAGATCAGGGTCATGGTAAAACCTGATCAGATAAAGGACGAAGAGATGCCTTATCTGGCAAGACAGATAACGAAGAAGGTCGAGGATGAACTCGATTATCCGGGGCAGATCAAGGTCAATATCATGCGTGAGACGAAAGTCGTCGATTACGCGAAATAAAATATGAAGATCTACGGAGGGGCAGTTCGCTGTCCCTTTGTTATACATAGTAAGAAGGAAGTGCAGTAATGTTCGTTTATCTCGATAATAGTTCTACAACGAAACAATATGACGAAGTGACCGATACGATGCTCAAATATATGAGAGAGGATTTCGGCAACCCCAGTTCACTCCATAAACTTGGACTGACCGCGGAGAAGGCGGTGAAGAAAGCCAGGGGACAGGTCGCGCGGGCGATAGGCGTCGGCGATGACGAGGTCCTGTTCACTTCGTGCGGCACTGAAGCTGATAATACCGCCATTACGGGAGCTGCGCGCGCGGGAAAGAGACGCGGAAAGAAGATCATAACGAGCGAGATCGAGCATCCGGCAGTCCTGGAGACATTCAAAGAACTCGAGGAAGAAGGGTTCAAGCCTGTATATATAGGTGTGGACAAAGGCGGCTTCATCGATACAGAGCAGCTGAAGTCGGAGATAGATGACGATACCGTGCTTGTATCGATAATGCACGTGAACAACGAGCTTGGAACTGTCGAGCCTATAGAGGACGCGGCGGCCATGAAGGGAAAGGCACTGTTCCACACGGACGCGGTGCAAAGCTTCGGAAAGCTTAAAATACCAACAAAAAATGTCGATCTCATTTCTGTCAGCGGACATAAGATCCACGGGCCGAAAGGCATGGGAGCGCTGGCGATAAAGAAAGGTGTAAACATAAAACCTTTTATTGTTGGAGGCGGACAGGAACGCAATATGCGTTCAGGGACCGAAAACACAGCGGGGATAGCGGGACTCGGCGCTGCCGCGGAGATCACGAGCGCAAACAGAGATAAAAACTACGCGCATATGGATGAAGTCAGAAAGTATCTCATGGACGGGATAGCGGACGAAATAAAAGACGTACAGATAAACAGCCCTCAAGAGCATTACTGCCCAAGCGTACTGAACGTATCTTTCCTCGGCACTCGCGGAGAAGTGATACTGCACACACTCGAGCAGTCGGATATATACGTTTCGACGGGGTCGGCGTGTTCGTCGAACAAGAGCAGCGGCAGGAGCCATGTGCTGAAGGCGGCCGGGCTGTCAGATGAGGCGATCGACGGCGCGATAAGGTTCAGTCTCAGCGAGCTCAATACGATCGAGGAGATGGATTACGTGCTGGTCAGGCTGAAAAAGGCTGTCGGTGATTTCAGAAGACTGGGGAGTTTCAGATAATGAACGAGAAGAATATATTTATAGTAAGGGTCGGGGAGACGGCTCTTAAGGGTGAAAACAAGCCATTTTTCGAGAGGATGCTCGTTGAAAGGATAAGAAAGCTGCTGAAGAGATTCGACGGTGTAGAGGTCACGCGCAAGGAAGGGCTGATCTTCGTGCATTCGGACAAGTCCATACCTCAGGAGGATATAATCAAATGGGTGTCGAAGGCGTTCGGCGTACAGACTATCAGTCCCGCGGTGGAGACAGAATCGAATATGGAGGCCATAGGAGCCGCAGCGGTGGAGTATATGAACCGGATCATCGCCGAAAAAGGCATCAAGACGTTCAAGGTCAAGGCGAAGCGCGCGGATAAGCAGTTCCCGGTACAGTCGCCGGATATAGCAAAGCAGGTGGGAGCGTCCGTGCTGAAGGGATGCAAGGTCCTGAAGGTCGATGTCCACGATCCTGACTGCAATCTTTATGTAAATGTCAGAAAAGATGTGTCATATATATATCAGGATAAGATCAAAGGGTTTGGCGGTATGCCGCTGGGGACGAATGGCAAAGGGCTCGTCCTGCTTTCGGGCGGTATAGACAGCCCGGTAGCGACATTCATGATGGCGCGCAGAGGTATGGCGATCGAAGCTATACATTTCCATTCTTTTCCATATACAAGCGAAAGAGCGCGTGAAAAGGTAGAGGACCTCGCTTCGCAGCTGGCTGTTTACTGCAGCCGTTTCAAGATGCATGTCGTGAATCTGCTTCCGATACAGGAGGAAATCGTAAAAAACTGTCCTGAGGAGGAGACTACTATCCACGTGAGGATGTTCATGATGAGGATAGCCGAGAAGATCGCTGATAAGAACGGATGCGGGATGCTGATCACAGGGGAGAGCCTAGGGCAGGTCGCGAGTCAGACGGCGGAAGCGCTCACAGTGACGAACAGCGCGGTCAGGATGCCGATAATGAGGCCTCTGATCGCTCTGGATAAGACAGAGATCATCGATATCGCGCGGGATATAGAGACATTTGAGACATCTATAGAGCCGTATGAGGACTGCTGCACGGTATTCCTGCCGAAACATCCGCAGACAAAACCGAGGCTGGACCGTATCCTGGATTCGGAAAAAAAGCTTGATATAGAGGCACTTGTGGACGCTGCTGTGAAGTCGGAGGAAATCGTTGACATTTACCCGAAAAAATAAAAGCTATCATGAAATGAAACGGCTTGCGGGGTTATTAACCCAGCAATTTGAAAATCTGCTTGCCTTACCGGTGTTAAAAGAACCTTTAACGTTAGCTTATCAAGATTTTCCACTGGACTTGCACTATCACGTAAAGGAAGTCGATACAATTGATATATCGACTTTATCGCAAAAAGAAATTCGTGAATTGGATACTGGAAAAC
>CALDNM010000110.1 GCA_937915045.1 uncultured Clostridia bacterium | reverse complement strand
TACTCGACGAGACACCTTTCTACGCGCAGAGCGGCGGACAGGAGGCCGATCAGGGGCTTATATACAACGATGATTTCGCGGCTGAAGTCGTGGATGTCAGGAAGTTCAAAGATATAATCGCACATGAGGTCGTTGTCAAAAAAGGTGAGATAAAAGCGGGCGATGAAGTTATGTGCATCGTGAATGAACTCAGGAGACATAGCTGTTCAAGAAATCACAGTGCTACGCACTTGCTGCATAAGGCTCTTCGTGAAGTTCTCGGTGAGCATGTACAGCAGGCCGGCTCAAAAGTAGATGATAAAGAGCTTAGATTCGACTTCAACCATTATGAAGCCATGACGGCACAGCAGATAAAGGATGTAGAAAAGATCGTAAATGAAAAGATCGGCATGTTCCTGCCTGTTCATACGGATGTTCTTCCTTTCAAGGAAGCGGCAAAGACCGGGGCGATAGGGCTTTTCGAGGAGAAGTACGGTGACGAGGTAAGAGTCGTCAGCATGGGACAGTTCTCGAAGGAACTCTGCGGTGGTGTGCATGTAAGCAACACAGGCCAGATAGGCTCATTCAAGATAATCAGTGAGAGCGGAAGCGCGTCCGGTATCAGGCGTATCGTCGCTGTGACCGGAGCGGGAGTGCTTGGAAGGCTCAACGAAGAGGAAGAGATCCTCAACAGAGCGGCAGAAGCGGCCAGGGTAAAACCTATGAACCTTCTCGAGAGAGTCGAGAATATGGCACAGGAAAACAGCGAGCTTAAGACAAAGCTTGAAACGCTCAAGAAGAAGAGCCTCAATACTGTTTCAGACAAGATGCTTGAAGACGCGAAGGAGATCAACGGGATCAGACTTATTACGAGACTTTTCAAAAATTACAGTATCGATGACATGCGCGCGATGTCAGATGAGATCAAAGCAAAGCATAACAATGTAGCGATGGTGCTCGCGTCACAGAACGGTCAGAAACTGACATTCCTGGTTTCACTTACTGATGATGTCGTGGAAAATGGGCATCACGCCGGTAAGATGATCAAGGAGATCGCGGCAGCAGCAGGCGGCAGCGGCGGCGGAAAAGCCGATATGGCACAGGCAGGAGCGAAAGATCCGTCGAAAGTAAAAGAAGCTTTCGCCGTTGCAGAAAAATTATTGTAAAATAGTAAAATATACACTATAATCGATATATCAGAAAAAAGGAGGGGGTATCAAAAATGGACGATAAAAGTACGCTTATGTTTGACGCAGCATTGAAGTCTGGGCAGAGAACACCTAAAGAAATACTTGAAGAAGTATACACGGCTCTTGACGAAAAGGGTTACAATGCTATAGATCAGATCGTTGGTTATATACTGTCGGGCGATCCGTCATATATCACCAGTCACAACAACGCTAGAAATGTCATCCGTCAGATAGACAGAGATGATCTTGCGGAAGTGCTGGTAAGAAGTTATCTCGATAAGTAAGTTCAAGGGACCGGCAAAAACCGGTCCTTGTTTTTTTAGGAGAAGATATGAGAAAGATCGCGCTTGATGTAGGCGATAAAACGATCGGTGTCGCGGTGAGCGATGAACTGATGATATCTGCGCAGGGCATAACGACGATAGAAAGAGTAGGCATACGAAAAGATGCCGATAAAGTCATATCGTACGTGCAGGAATATGACTGTGATACGGTTGTAGTTGGACTTCCGCTCAAACTCGACGGTACGGACAGTCCGCAGACTGAGAAAGTAAGAGAGTTCGCGAAAATGCTGGGAAATAAAATGATGAGCACCGGTATGAGCGATATCGAAATCGTTTTCCAGGATGAGAGACTGACGACGGTACAGGCTGAAAAGGTCCTCATCGACGCGGATGTCAGCAGAAAAGGACGTAAAAAAGTCATAGATAAACAGGCGGCAGTACTTATACTGCAGGCATATCTTGAAAGGAGCCGCAATGTCATCTCTAGGTAAGAAAATATATGTATGTATCGCGTTAGGAATCGTTTTCGTTGTCGCGATAGCGTATTTCATAGGATCATCCCGTGACGCGGCTGAGCAGACGGCAGCGGATACAGCTCATAGTGATATCGTCGGCACATGGATCATCAGTGATTATTCTTCAAATGATCCTAAAAAAGATATTGCCTCATACAAAAAGGATAAAAGCCTTACTGGAAATGGATATATCCTTGAATGTTCCAAGACAGGCAATGCGACATTGACTCTATATGATAAAAAGAAGGGGAAAATGGAGTATTCGGGCGGCTGGCAATGGTCAGAGAAAAAGACTTACTACTTTGTTCAGACGGGGACAATACGTTTCAGGATGAACAGATACAGTGATGATAAAATATTCAGCAGCGATACAGGCCACAAGAGTGATAAAGAAAAAGTCATCTGGTCTGAATATAAAGCTGACTGATGAAAAGGGGACAGATATGGCGAAAATAGCGGCGGCTCAGATGAAGATGAGCAGTGACATGGATGAAAATTACGAGAAGTCTATAGACTATCTCAGGCAGGCTTCAAAAAAGGGAGCTGATTTCATATGCTATCCGGAAGTACAGCTTACGAAGTTTTTTCCTCAGTTTGAGGGAAAGGACGTGAACGGCCTTTCGGTCGGTCTGGATCATAAATACGTACGCGGGTTTTGTGACGCTTGTAAAAAATACGGTATAATTGCAAGTCCAAATTTCTTTATCGAGAAGGACAGTCATACTTATGACGCAAACCTTATAATTTCAGAAGAAGGGGAGATCCTCGGGATGGGCAAGATGGTGCATATAGCACAGGCCTGTCAGTTCTACGAGCAGGATTATTATACTCCGAGCGAAGAGGGCTTTGTAGTTACGGATACTTCTATAGGAAAGATCGGCATCGTCGTATGCTTCGACAGACATTATCCCGAAAGCGTGAGGACATGCGCGCTCAAAGGAGCGGATCTCGTAGTGATCGCGACAGCGAATACGAAAGATGAACCGACTGAGCTCTTCCAGTGGGAAGTAAAGGTACCGGCATTCCAGAGCAGCGTGAATATCGTCATGTGCAACCGTACCGGAAAAGAAAGCGAAATGGATTTCTGCGGGGAGACTATCATGGTGAACGCCGATGGAACGACAGCGGCGCTCGCAGATGACAAAGAGCAGCTCGTCATAGCCGACATGGATATCAAAGGCGCTGCAGCACTCAGAAACGAGAAGCCGTATATAGCGCTTCGCCGTCCTGACCTTTATCTTTAATAACCAAATAATCATCCAAAGGTCGCAATATATGAGAAATAAAAACAATTCTAAGAAAAAGTACAGACTCAACAAAAGAGGGAAGATAGTACTTGCAGTACTGATCGTGATAGCTGTTGCGCTTTTTGCGGTGATATACTCCGGAGTCCTTATACATGAGCCGACGATATCATTCAAGGAAGGCACCGCTACGGTTTATATGGGTTATAGCAGCAAGCTGACGGTCCAGACGGATCCGTCGGACGAAGCTCTTCCTGATATGACATGGTCATCGAGCAATAAAGATATCGCGACTGTGAACAGCGCCGGAAAAGTCACTCCTGTGGCGAAAGGGAAGACCACGATCACAGCTAAATCGCGCAAAGGGCAGAAGATAACGTGCGCGGTAACGGTGAAAAAGCCTCTCAAGACCATATATCTTACATTTGATGACGGCCCTAGCAGCAATATCACTCCGAAGCTTATAAAGCTGCTGAAGGAAAACAACGTCCACGCAACGTTCTTCATAGTCGGCTATGAGGCAAAAGAGAACGAAAAACTCGTAAAGGAGGAATCCGATAATGGAAATTGTATCGGAATTCACACTTATACACACGATTATACGCAAATATACGCAAGCAAAGCAGCATATATGAGTGATTTCAATAAGACAAAGAAGCTTTTGAAAGAGATAACAGGTAAAACACCGACTGTCTGCAGGATGCCGGGAGGCAGCAACAACGGTTATTGCAACGCTTCGCTGGGCAGGTCCATAGTGAAAGAACTAAGATCTCAGGGGTTCAAAGTGACAGACTGGGAGGCTTCTTACGGAGATTCGACAGTAAAGCCTACGAAAGCGTCCACATTGGCTCACAGAGCGATAAAAGAGATAAAATGGTACGATTCACCGGTGATACTTGCGCACGACTCGTCAGAAAAGGAAACATCGTATGAAGCGACGAAAACTCTTTTAAAATATTTCAAGAAAAAGAATTACGCGTTCAGTACAATAGATAAATATAAAGGCGATCCGCCGCTGTTCTTGCAAATGAATTAAATACAAAAACATTGATACCGGAAGAGGGTACCATAAAAATAAGAGCTCCTGTCTGTGGACAGGGGTTCTTTGTTATGCACAGATTCTGATTTAACTATTCCTAAAATCATAATTTAGGGAAGAGATGATGCGGGAACTGTGGACAAACTGTGGACATCCTGTGTAAACATAGGAAAAGCCCCACATCAAACGCGTTGGACCATTGAAATTTCAACGTTTGATCAGTGAGGCTCTAATTTGCGTTTTAAGCGGCTTTTTTTGATGCGCCCTATCTGTGAGACCTTGAAATATAAAACTTAAAATCGTTTTTTACATTTGCATGTCTTTTGCAAGGCTTACTCTTCTGCCGGGACCTTTATCGTAGTTCCAGCTGTGAGTGTATCAGATGATGCCATATCATTTGCCTGCTGTATCTCATATACAGCTTCGCGCTGATCTTTTGTATTTGTCATATACTGATCAGCTATTGACCATAGCGTGTCGCCGTCACATACTTTGACAGTTACATAAGATGGATCATGATTTTCCGCGCTGACATCTATAGTGTTTATTGCCATGCTAAGACAAGCCGCGGCTATCATTATAATAAATGAGATAAAAATGATGAATCTCACCTTTGATTTAATAACTAATGTTTTGTTCTTTTTCATTCCTATTTCCTCCGCGCACACACCTTTATGCCCTTTTTATCTATGTAAACGTTTGTTCTTTTTACATAATATCCGAAAGTATGTTCTTTGTCAAGCAAAAACGAACATTTGTTTATACAAAAAAGCGCGCTTACGCACGCCTTCGCGTTATTGAAATTACTGCATTTCTTCTATACGTTCATAGAATCTGTCGAGCCAGGACATGAGCTTTTTCCTGAAGATGATGCCCAAAATGAAAAGCGTTATACCTATGACAGCTATAATGATGGCCGCGGTATACCCTCCTGTGCCGGTATATTTGCCTATAAGGAGACTTCCGGCCATCCCGGGTATCCTTCCAAGCGTAGAGAGCAGAAGGAATGGTTTTAGCTTCATATCCGAAAGTCCCGCGGCGTAGCTGCACAGATCCTTTGGTACTCCGGGTATGAGGTATATAAGGAATACTACTGTGACACCGCGTTTGCTGTTCATTATTTCTGTGTAATGTTTGATTTTTTCCTCACCGAATATGACATGCATCGCGTCGCGGCCCATAAAAGCAGCTACATAATAAGCGATGATCGTGCCGATCACGGCGCCGACCACTGACAGAAGCAGCCCGAACCAGAATCCGTATACGAATCCGCAGGCGAACTGTATCCACTGTCCCGGTATGACTGAGATCACGATTTGCAGGATCTGCAGTCCAATAAGGATAAACAGACTAGATTCAGAATGCAGCGTCAGAAAAGCTTTGACACTTTGGAGACTAGAAAACATAGTTATCCAGTCGTGATGGAAAAAGTAGATGTATAAAGGCACGCAAATAAACAAACCTATCAGCACAGCGAATTTCACTATACTGGCGATACGTTTTGCTTTATCTGTATTCATTCCCTTCTGATCTTTATCGTTTCCCATAAGAACATCTTAACACTCAGACTGAGTTTTTTTTATTACAATTTTATAATATTGTCCGCGTATAACGACTGCAGAGCTTTTATCACGCCAAATTTTGAATGTTCATAAGTCAGCCCGCCCTGGAAATAAACGATATACGGCTCGCGGATAGGCGCGTCAGAGCTGAGCTCGATAGATGAACCCTGTACGAAAGCACCGGCAGCCATTATCACTTTATCATCATATCCTGGCATATCCCACGGTTCCGGAGTCACGTTCGAATCTATCGGTGCGGCAGCCTGTATACCTCTGCAGAAAGAACAGATAGCTTCCTCGCTTCCGAGTTTCACGCATTCGATTATATCTGAACGCTTGTCTTCAGGCTCAGGGCATACGTCGAATCCGAGATTTTTGAACACCGAAGCGCAGAGTATAGCCCCCTTCACAGCGCCGTTCACTACTTTAGGGGCCATGAACAGTCCCTGGAACATCGTCCTGGACTGGCCAAAAGTCAGTCCGCATTCTCCGCCGATCCCCGGTGATGTCATGCGGTAAGATATCTTTTCGATGAGGTCTGCGCGTCCCGCTATATATCCGCCGGCAAGAGCGAGTCCGCCGCCCGGATTTTTGATCAGGGATCCCGCGATGACATCGGCTCCGACTTCGGTAGGCTCTTTCGTATCGAGGAATTCCCCGTAACAGTTGTCGACCATGCATACGATATCAGGATCGATCCCATGCACGAATGACGCCCACTCCTCTATCTGGTCTACAGTAATGGCTTTTCTCCATCCATAGCCTGTGGAGCGCTGTATGGTGCATATGCGCGTGTTCGGTTTTATGGCTTTTTTAAGCGCGTCATAATCGATGTCGCCGCTCTCTGTCAGTTCGACCTGATCGTATGATATGCCGAATTCTTTGAGTGAACCACGCCCTTCATTCCTCAGGCCGATCACGTCTTCAAGCGTGTCGTAAGGGTTTCCCGTGCAGTAGATCAGTTCATCTCCTGGCCTCAGTATACCCGTGAGAGTCAATGTGAGCGCGTGTGTGCCGTTTACGATGATCGGACGGACAAGTGCCGCTTCTGTTCCGAAAACGTCCGCGTAGACCTTTTCTATGGCTTCACGTCCCGGGTCGTCGTATCCGTATCCTGTGGTCCATGTGAAATGCATATCGCTGATGTGGTTTTTTTGGAAAGCCGTTAGGACCTTATACTGGTTGAATGCCATAATGTCATCGAGATCATCGAAGACAGGTTCGACTTCTTTTTCAGCTTTGTCTATGCGTTCAAGTACTTTTGGATCTATTTTCATTTTCCCCGTCAGGAGATCATAAGTATTCTTTTTCATTTTTCCCTCTTTATATTATTATATTATTCTTTATACAAATTTGTCTATGAGCAGCGGAGTCACGTATGTCTCCACCACAGCTGCCACGATCAGAAGCGGGACTACGAAACACACAAAAGCGCGGATAATGTCCATTACTGCACTTTTAAATTTATGCCCGCGTTTTTTCCCATTTCCTATGATCAGACAGCATATAGTATAACACAGATATATACCCATGCTTATGCTGAGTATTATCGCGGTTATTTCGAATATGCCATGCGGTAGTATACCGAAGACGAGCATCCTGACTACATCCTGTCCTCCCAGGCTGTACAGTGAAAAAAACGCGCCTATAACGGCAGTGTTCGACAAAAGGCTGACAGCAGGCAGAAAAACAAATGGCACTATCCCTATGATAGTCGCCATCCCGGACGCTTCGAGATTGTTCAGGAAGAGCCGGCCGCAGGAGATATCTCCATTCACGATTATGTCCTTTGACTGGTCGAGAAAATATTTGATCATCTTTGCGGCGATATCGGTATGTTCTTTGAACATGAGCGTGAAAAGTACGCTGATCCCGACGGCGACACCGAGTGTGCCGAGAAATATCGGCAGTATGCGGCGGATGCAGAAAGACCACGCCTGTCTGTACTGATCTTTGATCTTATCCATCAGTCGTCACTGCCCTTCTTCGGGTCTTTACCTTCGCGTTCGAGTTCCCATTCCATGTCATTCACGAGATCTCGTTTGACGTTCATCTTGTGGGCGGCATAAAGCTGCGTGGTCGTGACCTGCTCATGATCGAGCAGAGCCTGGACGTCGAAAATGGAATTGCCGCGGCCTATGAGGCTCGTCGCAGCGGTTGCCCTGAGTTTATGAGGGCTGTAACCAGCGTTTCTCGATGTTTTCATACCGATCGAGGTGTATTTTTTCACAAGTTCACGGATCGCGCGTTCCGTCATCCGTTTGTTCTGGAGCGACAGGAACAACGCGTCCTTGTTCATATCATCGAGTTCGTTTTCCGGCGCTCTTTCGAGTTTCAGGTAATCTGAGATGACCTGTGATACTGATCTGTTCATAGGCATGATCGATTCCTTGCCTCTTTTGCGGAATATCTTGAATTCACCGCGGCTGAAATTGAACGACGATACATTCAGCTGCTGCAGTTCAGAAAGTCTGAGCCCGTAAGTCAGGAACATTATAAGTATCGCTTTGTCGCGGTATTTCGTCTTTTCCCAGAACTGGTGCTCTTTCGGAGTGAGTCCGGTACCGGACGTGACCGCGTCGAGCATTATCATCACTTCATCGTCCTGAAGAGCCTTTATCTCACGCTCTCCCGGCTTCGGCACCCTGATCGGATCGAATCCGTCAGTAATGTTTTTAGATATTATCTCATCGCGATAGAGCTGCTTGAACAGGACCGATACAGATGATTTTTTTCTTGCGAGAGTTTTGTTGCTGTTCTCGTATACGGTTACGTTCTTGTCTGTCTCAACAGAATATTCGCGGCAGTAATCTATGAATATATTCACATCGACGGCTTTGATCGCGTCGAATTCGGATGAAGTGATTTTTTTCGGTTCATCGGCGGCAGTAAGGTCTGTCTCATCCACAAGGTAGTCACAGAAGAATTTCACGTCGTGAAGGTACGCGAGCCGCGTCATAGGCAGGTCGTTGCCCTTCAGATACGCGAAATATCCGCGCATAAAAGACGGAAGCTGTTTTTCGATAGCTTCACACTGCGCGGCGATCTCATGTTCTTTCATGACTATGTTGTCCGGCCGGTCGCTCTTATTATGTATTTTTACAGTCTTTTTTGTACCCATTCAGTCATTTCCCTGATCGTTTCGTCCCTGTCAGCTCCTGTCAGGTCGAACCATTTCATATCATCGTATCTTCTGAACCACGTCATCTGGCGTTTCGCGTAATGGCGCGTGTTCTTTTTCACTGTTTCAAGCGCTTCCTCGATCGTGCACTTACCATTGAGAGCGTCCAGTATCTCCTTATAGCCGATGCCTTTCATGGCTATATCATCGGTCGTAAAACCCATGCCGCGAAGTGATTTCACTTCATCCACAAGCCCCATATCCTCAAGGATGTCTACTCTTCTGTTTATTCTATCATAAAGTTCGGCTCTGTCACGTTTTAGCCCGATAAGTATCACATCATAATCCTTCGTCTTTTTCGACGCATGCTCAAAAGGCTCGACGGGCCTGCCGTATCTCTCCGCGGCTTCGATAGCCCTTACTGCTTTTTTCACATTGTTCGGATGTATGCGCGCCGCCGCCTCCGGATCCGCTTCTTCCAGACGTTTGTGGAGTGCTTCGTTCCCGCTTTTTTCCGCAAGATCATAAAGCTGTTTTCTGTAAGCGTTATCCTCAGTGTCAGGCTTTGGCCCGAAATCCATATCATAAATAAGGGAATCGAGGTAAAGTCCCGTCCCGCCAGTCACGAGAGGCACCTTCCCTTTCGAGAAAATATGTTCGATGGCCGCTTTTGCCAGCTTTTGATATTTCGCGACTGAGAAATCCTCTTTCGGATCGATCTCATCCACTAAGTAATGCTTCACTCGCGAGCGTTCTTCGTCCGTTGGTTTCGCGCTTCCGATATCCATGTATTTATAGAGCTGCATAGAGTCGCACGAAACTATCTCGGCGTTTATGCCAAGCGCGAGTTCTATCGTGTATTCTGTTTTCCCAACTGCTGTAGGCCCTGCAACGGCTGCTATCGTCCGCTTTCCGCTCATTTGCGTTTGAACCGCCTTTCGATGTCATTTTTGCTGATCCTGATAAAGGTAGGCCTTCCGTGCGGGCATGAATAAGGGTTTTCACATTCCGCGAGGTCGCTGACAAGCTGATCTATCTCTTCTTTTTTCAATGTGTCATGAGCTTTGACGGCGCTTTTGCAAGCTTTTGAGGCGATCCGAAGCATCAGCTCACGGCTCTTGAAATCAGTTCCTGAATTTACGCTGTCAATAAAATCTTTTACAAAGCACTCACCTTCTGAAAGATCGAAGAATGAAGGGATAGCGCGGACAGCATAAGTATTCGGGCCGAATTCCTCTATTGAAAAGCCCATATCTTCAAGCGGTCCGATCCAGTCATTATCAGAGAAATCAGCGTTCACAGTGATAGGGACCATGATCTCCTGCTTATATTTTTCCGCTGAAAGAAACTGCTTCCTCAATTTCTCGTAATAGACTCTTTCGTGGGCCGCGTGCTGATCGAGAAGATAAAGATAGTCATCATCAGTAGCCATGATGTAAGTCCCAAAAACAACACCGCGATAATCAAGCTCTCTGAAGTCGAATTTCTCAGCGTGTTCTGAAACGATATCGGATCTCAGATCTTCAGCCTCTTCCGCGACGATCTTGTCCTCTTCTCTATAGGTCGACAATATACTTTTCACGTCAATCTTTTCCTGACACGACGCCTCTTTGTATTTTTCTGCTTTTTTATTTATTATATTGTTTTGATGTATTTCATGCTTTTCACAATGCTCTTTTTTCTTGAACATTTCGTTTTTCGTCTTTAGCTCTGGCACGGCTTCTTTTGCTGTAAGGGCCTCTTTTATAGCCGTTTCAACAAGATCCTGCACTGCTCTGTCATCGTGGAATTTCACTTCTTTTTTATTGGGATGTACATTTACGTCCACCTGATCGGGCCCGATCGTCAGAAACAGATAAACTACAGGATGTCTTCCCTCAAAAAGCCTGTCGCTGTAAGCCGCGCTGACACCGCGTTCCATCGGTTTGCTCGATACAGTCCTGCCGTTGACGAAATATATCTGACCTCTCCTGCTCGGTCTGCTTTCTCCCGGGCCGGATACATATCCCTCGATTTTCATCCCGTCCATTTCGGCAGATACAGGCAGAAGCTTTTTCGCGAACTCTCTGCTGGTAAGTGTAGTAATGGCATCGATCCTGCTTCCTTTTCCGCGTGTCGCGAAAAGTATGTGATCATTGTTGACCATACGTACTCGAAGATCAGGATACGCCAGCGCCATATTTGTCACGAAATCGATTATAAGGCCGCTTTCCGCGGAATCCGTCTTTAAGAACTTAAGGCGTGCCGGGATATTATAGAAAAGATCACGCACAACTATAGTAGTGCCGTCAGGGCATCCTGTCCCGCTCTTTTCCATTATTTCTCCGCCTTCTGCGCACATCCTGAGACCTATTCGCTCTTCAGATGTTTTTGTTATGAGCTCTACTCTTGAAACTGCGGCGATGCTTGCGAGCGCTTCTCCTCTGAATCCAAGGGTTTCGATCGAATCAAGGTCTTCAGCTTCCGTTATCTTGCTCGTCGCGTGGCGTGTGAACGCGAGTTCAGCTTCATCTGATGATATGCCTGAACCATTGTCCGAAACGCGGATATATGTTTTTCCGCCTTTTTTTATCTCTACGACAATAGAATCAGAACCGGCATCGATGGAATTCTCAAATAGTTCCTTGATGATAGATACAGGTCTGTCTACGACTTCTCCGGCCGCGATCTTATCTACTACGTTTTTGTCGAGTATTTTTATCATAGAATATATTGCTCCTACAGTTTGAAGGATATCTGGTGTCCTTCCGGACTGTTGACTTCTTTCGAATTCTCTTCAAGCTCCTTCAATTTAGCGTTCGCTGAATCAAGGAGTTCTTTAGGTACTCCGGCGAGTTTTGCCACATGTATGCCATAACTTCTGCTTGCGCTGCCCTCAACGATTTTATGCAGGAACACGACATCACCATTTTCTTCGGCGACATCGACGCTTAGATTCCTGAATCCGCGGACAGTACCTTCCATATCGGTAAGTTCATGATAATGCGACGCGAAAAGCGTTCTTATCATGCGGCCTTCACTGCATAGATACTTGACTGCGGCCCATGCTATAGAAAGACCGTCGTAAGTACTGGTCCCCCGCCCTATCTCATCGAGGATGACAAGTGATCTGTCAGTAGCAGTATTTAGAATATACGCGAGCTCGCTCATTTCAACGAAAAATGTGCTCTGCCCCTGCGCGAGATTATCCGACGCTCCGATCCTCGTGAAGATCCTGTCCACAACACCTATTACTGCCTTATCACAAGGCACGAAACAGCCGCTCTGAGCCATTAAAACGATAAGAGCTGTCTGTCTCATGTATGTTGACTTTCCGGACATGTTTGGGCCTGTTATAAGCAGCAGAGACGCGTCGCTCCTGTTCATGTATGTATCGTTCGCGACAAAAACCCCATCATCTATCATCTGCTCTATGACAGGATGTTTCCCCTTTTCTATTATTATCTCATCTGAATTATTGACTTCAGGTTTCACATATCCCAGGCTGTCGCTGACTTCAGCAAATGAAACGAGGACATCGAGCGTCGATATCGCCTTTGAAGTTTGCTGGATCTGCTTGATAAAGTCTTTGACATAATCTCTTACTTCGCAGAAAATATCATACTCCATGTTATTTATCACTGTTTCCGCGTTGAGTACTTTACCTTCCATCGTCTTGAGCTCGGGTGTGATGTAACGCTCCGCGCCTACCAGTGTCTGCTTGCGTATATAGTCGTCAGGCGCTTTGTCGATTTCAGACTTGGAAATCTCGATGTAATATCCGAATACTTTGTTGTATCCGACTTTGAGATGGGTTATCCCTGTTCTTTCTTTTTCTTTTGCTTCAAGCGAAGCTATCCATTCCTTCGCGTCTTTGATCGAATCCTTGAGCGTGTCAAGGTCTTCAGAATATCCTCTGTTGATGATCCCTCCGTCCTTTATAAGAAATGGCGGATCTTCAACGATAGCTCCGTCTATCGCGGCATATACATCGCCCAGAGGATCGATAGCCTCATTGATTTCCTTAAGAAGAATAGAATCGCTGCCATCCAGATCAAGTTTGATCTCAGGAAGGACATAAAGTGAATTCCTGAGAGCGATCATATCTTTTCCGTTCGCGTTCCCGCAGGCTATCCGCGCGGACAGCCTTTCAAAGTCATAGACAGCCTTGAGGCTTTCTTTCAAATTGTTTCTGGTAATGTATTTGTTTACAAGTTCTTCCACAGCGTCGAGTCTTTCGTTTATTTCAGCGACTGTGTTGAGCGGCTCCCTGAGCCATTTTTTCATTTTTCTGCTGCCCATGGCAGTATGTGTTTTATCTAAAACTCCGAGGAGAGATCCCCGGACGGAATGTTCATATATCGTTTCTGTTATTTCAAGATTTCTTATTGTGGATTTATCGAGAGCCATACTGTTTTCAATGTTGTAGACATTGAGATCCGTCATGTGGCTCATGCTCTGCTTCTGAGTCTCCAAAAGATACTGCAGCTGAGCGCCTGTCGCGTTTTGCGCAAGCTCCATACCGTCGAGCCCTATGCCGATGAACGACTTAACGCCAAACTGTCTGAATATCGAGTTCCTGACCGCGTTTTTGCTGTAATATTGCGGGCCGAGCTCACTGAAATACGCGTCGGACGTATTTTTCATCGTGTCAATATCCGACGTATCTTCAGCTCCCTTGTTGATTATGACTTCCTTCGCGCCTATTCTGACAAGTTCATTCAGAAGCGTTTCTTCTGCCGTGTTCCCTGTCATTTCAGTAGCGTTTATCTCGCCTGTGGAAATATCACAATATGAAAAACCTATGCCTTTTTTAGAGACATATACAGACGCGAGATAATTGTTTTCATTTTCTTTGAGCATCGCTCCGTCGGTGACTGTTCCCGGAGTGACTATTTTCACTATATCGCGTTTTACGAGGCCTTTTGCGGCTTTAGGATCTTCCATCTGTTCACAGACGGCCACTTTATATCCTTTTTCGATCAGTTTCGCGATATATGTATCTGCGGAATGGAAAGGGACTCCGCACATGGGAGCCCTTTCTTCTAAACCGCAATTTTTTCCTGTTAAAGTGAGTTCCAGTTCTTTTGATCCGATTTTCGCGTCATCAAAGAACATCTCATAGAAATCTCCGAGTCTGAAAAACAGGATGCAGTCCTTGTTCTGTTCTTTGATATTTAGATATTGCTGCATCATAGGCGATAAAGCCATTCGTTTCCTCCTTGAGAATTTCTTTCTTCACATATAAATTACCTATTTCTTAAGAAATGCCTGGATGCCGTGGTTGAGCAGCTGGATACCCTTTACGAGATCTTCAGCCTTGAGGACATATGCCAGACGGCACTCGCTCTTGCCGAGTCCAGGTGTTACGTAGAATCCTTCTTCAGGAGCGAACATAACTGTCTCTCCGTTCTCGTCCCACTCTGTCAGCAGGAACATAAGAAGATCTTCAGCGTTGTCGACCGGGAGTTTGCATGAAATGTAGAATGCGCCCGAAGGTTTTTCGCATACGATACCGTCGATCTTATGAAGCTCTTCGATAGCGACATTTCTTCTGTGCTCATACTCTTCCTTGATAGGTCCGAAGTACGAAGGATCAAGGTTATAAAGAGCTGTAGCTCCGACCTGATCGATAGTTGGGCAGCAGAGTCTTCCCTGAGCGAACTTCATGAGTCCGGACATGATGTCAGCATTCTTTGTAGCTACGCAGCCTATTCTTGCTCCGCATGCTGAGAATCTCTTTGAAACCGAGTCGATGATGACTACGTTGTTAGCAGCTCTCTTGACCTGTCCAAATGATGTCATTCCTTTTCCGTCATATACGAATTCTCTGTAAACTTCGTCAGCCATGATGATAAGATCATGTTCGATAGCAACGTCGCAGATCATTTCGATCTCTTCTCTTGTGAGAACGCAGCCTGTAGGGTTGCCAGGGCTCACGAGAGCGATGATCTTAGTTTTATCTGTGATAGCAGCTTCGATCTTGTCTCTGTCAGCATAGTGATAGCCGTCTTCAGCTGTTGTTGTTATTGGTGTGATATTCGCGCCGGCAGCCTGTACAAATGTAAGGTAGTTTGTATAGTAAGGCTCAGCCATGAGTACCTCATCTCCATCGTTGAGGAGTGTGAGGAACAGGAGCATGAGAGCTTCACTTCCGCCGTTTGTGATCAGGATGTCGTCAGGTGAGAAATCAACATCTACTCTCTGGAAGTATTTGCTGATAGCTTCTCTGAGATCCGGGTTTCCTTCTGATGATGCGTATGCGAGTACGTCCTGGTCAAACCCTTTCACTGCGTCAAAATAAGCTTTAGGTGTCTGGATATCAGGCTGTCCGATATTCAGATGATAGATTTTTTTCCCTGCTTTTTCAGCCGCATTGGCATACTTGTTGAACTTTCTGATAGGTGAAAAGCCCATTTTCTGGTTTCTGTCTGATAGATTCATTTGTATCTCCTTTGGTATTTAAGAAAATTTATTCCAACTCCTTGTGAGAGTTAAGGACGATTTGATCTATTTCATTTCTGATATCAATTCTAACAAATTTTGTGTTCAAGTACAACAAAAATTCGACATTTCCTTTGGCTCCGGTGACAGGAGAAAATGATACCCCTGCAACGCTGAAACCGGCCTTCTCAGCGTATCCGCAGACTTTCATAAGGACTTCTCTCCGAACATCCAGATCGCGTACTATCCCTTTCTTTCCTACCTGCTCTCTCCCCGCTTCAAACTGAGGCTTTACAAGAGCCACGATCTTTCCGTCATCAGCAAGCACTTTCGCTGCTACAGGAAACATGAGATCGAGAGAAATGAAAGAAACGTCTATACTGATAAAGTCGATCGGCTCTTCAATGAGAGACGTGTCCAGATACCTGATATTTGTCTTTTCCATATTCACGACACGGCTGTCGTTTCTTAGCTTCCAGTCAAGCTGTCCGTATCCGACATCTATAGAATATACCTTGGACGCTCCGTTCTGGAGCATGCAGTCCGTGAACCCGCCTGTCGACGCGCCCATGTCCATGCATACTTTTCCCGTCATCGAGAAATCCCAAAGCTCCATGGCCTTTTCAAGCTTCAGGCCCCCGCGGCTCACATATGGACACGGGTCCCCTTTGACTTCGATCTTTGAATCGACATCTATTTTCGTGCCGGGTTTATCACTTATCGCCCCGTTGACGTATATCATCCCGGCCATTATTGATGTCCTTGCTTTTTCTCGTGATGGGAAAAGGCCTTTTTCTGTCAGTATCACATCAAGCCTTTCCTTCAATGCTGTCACTTATCCTTTCTGCTATCCCGCCGGCGTCGAGACCATATCTCGCGTACAGCTCTTCGCATGTGCCGTGTTCGATGAACTTGTCCGGCCACGCGATATTTATCGTTTTTATATCACAGCCCTCGTTCTTAAAGAAAGCATCGATCTTTTCACCGAAGCCTCCCGCGAGGACATTATCTTCAGCAGTAATGATCATCCCGGTCCGTCCGGCACTTTCCATAAGCGCGTCAGTATCGAGAGGTTTTATATATCTCGCGTCAACTATGCCACAGTCGATCCCTTTATTTTCAAGTATCTCGGCGGCTTTGAGCGCGTGTTTTACCATAGATCCGGCCGCCCATATCTCAGCGTCCCTGCCCTCTTTTAGGACCTGGGCCCCGTCAGCGACAGGCGTATGTTCGATATCCAGATCCCCGTCTTCGCCCCTGGGATATCTCACCGCGCACGGAGAACCAAGCCCCAGCGCGTATTCCAGCATGTCCTCAAGCTCCCTTCCGTCTCTCGGAGCCAGGACCGTCATGTTCGGCATATGGCCGAAGTATGAATAATCGAAAATGCCATGATGAGTAGCACCGTCTGAGCCGACTATGCCGCTTCGATCCACAGCGAAGACAACAGGAAGATCCTGGAGGCAGACGTCGATCATGATCTCGTCATAAGCCCTCTGAAGGAAAGTCGAGTATATCGCGACCACAGGTTTCAATCCGCCTTCCGCGAGTCCCGCGGCGAAAGTCACACCGTGCGCTTCAGCAATACCGACATCGAACACTCGTTCGGGGTACTCTTCCCTGAACGGCTCGAGACCCGTAGCGCTTATCATCGCGGCTGATATAGCTACGATCTTCTTGTCTTTTTCAGCCAGATCGAGGAGTTTGTTCCCGAATATCTCCGAATATGAACGCGATGAAGGCTGTTTCAGAAGCTTCCCTGTCGTAGGGTCGAATGGCCCGGTGCCATGGAATCTGTTAGGATCTTCTTCAGCGTTCCTGTAGCCTTTCCCCTTCTTTGTGATCACATGAAGGAGCACCGGCCCCTCGGCTTCTTTAGCGAGAGCTATATTTTCCGTGAGCGCTTCGATGTCATGTCCGTCTACAGGTCCTAGATAAGTGAACCCGAATTCTTCGAACAGAACACCGTCTACAAGCGTATATTTCAGTGAATCACGCATTTTCTGAAGTCCTGAGTACAGATCGTCGCCGACCTTAGGTATCTTCTTCACGCGGCTTTTTAGAGTTTTCTTGAAATCGTAGTAGCCCTGCGAAACCCTGAGTTTGTTCAGATGTCTCGAAAGTCCGCCGGTACTTTGCGATATCGACATACCATTGTCATTCAGAATAACAATGGAATCAGAGCGTGAAGCTCCGAGATTGTTCAGTCCTTCGAGCGCGAGTCCGCCTGTGAGAGAACCGTCTCCTATCACAGCTACAGTAGCGTAATCTTCACCCTGCAGATCCCTTGCTTCCGCCATTCCTAGAAGAGCGGAAAGAGACGTGCTCGCGTGTCCTGTATCGAAGGCGTCGTATACGCTTTCGCTTCGCCTTGGAAATCCGCTAAGACCGTCTATCTGCCTTAAAGTCTCAAATTTATCGCATCGCCCCGTAAGGATCTTATGTACATATGACTGATGACCTACATCCCAGATGATGCGGTCTCTGCTGAAATCGAACATTTTTTCAAGTACTATAGTGAGTTCGACCACACCAAGATTGGAGGCCAGATGCCCTCCTGTTCTGCTGATGGTGCTGATAAGGAAATCCCTGATATCTACGGCGAGGAGCTCAAGCTCTTCATCGGACATAGTCTTCAGGTCCTCCGGAAAATCATAGTCCTTTAAATTTCTCACTAGTGCCTCACTTTTTCTCTTTCTCTGAGTTCGAGCATATCGAGCAGATGATAGAAGAATTCGGCGTTGTCATAATACGACGCGATCGACGCGTAAGCGAGATCGAGATGTTTCTCCATCTTCTCGTATGATTTATCCAGTCCAAATATGGCCGGATAATTTGATTTATCCATCTCGGCGTCCATGCCTGTATTTTTACCAAGATCTTTCACGTTACCTGTGATGTCCAGTATATCGTCGCGCACCTGGAACGCGAGCCCCAGATTTTCAGCGTAATCGTTCAGGTCGCTTGTGATCTTAGCGTCACCGCCGCCCAGATCAGCTCCGGCCTTCACAGCTGCCTTTATCATCGCGCCGGTTTTATTCAGATTGATGTAATCGAGCATCTCGAGAGTTATTGAATGTCCTTCCGCTTCAAGATCCGAGACCTGCCCCGCGACCATGCCGCGGACGCCGGCTCCCTTTGATATTTCATATGAAGCCTTCACTCTCTTCGTCAGCTCGTCTTTATTATCGAGATACATGAGCATGTCCATGTTCATAGATTCGAACGCCGCGCTTAAAAGCCCGTCGCCAGCGAGGGTCGCGATCCCGGCGCCATATACCATATGGTTCGTAGGCATCCCTCTTCTGAGTTCATCATCATCCATGCACGGCAGATCGTCATGTATAAGCGAGTATGTGTGGATGTACTCGAGCGCGCACGCGTAAGGCAGCGCGGCACTCACATCACCTCCGCAGAACTCACACGCTCCAAGGAGCAGAGCCGGCCTTATCCTTTTGCCGCCAGCCGTAAGACTGTATTTCATAGCATCGTAAAGAGTTATAGTCTTCGCGTCGATGTCCGGCATAAAGTCGAGCAGGTGCTCGTCGACAAGTTCTTTGTATCTTTTGAAATCAGCATCCATAGTCATATCATCATCCTCCGACATATTCCTATTTCCTATTATAAGTTTCGATCTTCTGTTTTGCTTCGTTCAGTATCTCGCTGCACTGGTCGTAATATTTGATACCCTGTTCGTAGCTTTTCAGCGCTTTATCAAGTGTGATATCATCTTTTTCCAGATCAGCGGCCGCTTTCTCGAGCTTGGCCATCGACTGTTCGAATGTCGCTTTCTTTTCTTCAGCCATCCATTTTCCTCCTGACTTCATCTACTGTCACATCAGCGTCTCCGTCCGAAAGGACGATCCTCAGCAGATCTCCATGTTCCATCATCTTTGCGGATGTCACCATTTTCATGTCTTTATCCAGGATCGCTCCGTACCCTCTGCTTATGATGCTTTTGGGGTCCAGAGTTTCCAGTTTCTGCTTCATGAGTTCCATACCATGCTCTTTTTCCGAAAAGATCCTTCGCATGGAATTTTTCATTCCGTCCATAAGCGCTTTCGATCTGATGTCATAACGCTCTGTACGTTCTATCAGTCTCATCCTGAGCGCGTTCATCCCAAAAGCGTTCAGCCTCTCTTCAGCTCTTATTATATACCTGTCCAGATCTTCGTCGAGGTCTTCTCTTAGTTCATCGAGCCTCATCCGGATCTCTCCCGTGTCAGGGACTGCCATATCCGCCGCGGCAGTCGGTGTTTCAGCTCTTTTGTCCGCAACGAGATCCGCGATCGTGAAATCTATCTCGTGTCCCACTCCGGATATCACAGGGATATCCGACGCGTATATACTTCTCGCGACTTCTTCTTCATTGAAAGCCCATAAGTCTTCGATAGAGCCGCCTCCCCTGCCGGTGATTATGACATCGGTATCGGGGAATTCTCTGTTTACTGTATCCAGTGCCCGCGATATGTCATGAGCAGCTCCGGGCCCCTGGACCAGAACAGGGAAAAGCATCACATCCACATAATCGTTTTTATTCGTGATTATCTTTATGATATCCTGCACAGCCGCGCCTGTAGACGCAGTTATGACAGCGACTTTTTTTGGAAAAGCAGGCAATTCTTTTTTTTGCGATTTATCCAAAAGGCCTTCATCGGCCAGTTTCTTCTTCAGCTTTTCGAATCTTATCGCGAGGTCTCCTACCCCTTGTGTTTCGATGTCCCGGATATTCAGTGAGTAGTAACCTCCCCGCTGATACACCGATACATATCCTGCCGCGGTGATCTCCATCCCTTCATCGAGAGCACATTTTATATGAGCCAGATTCTGTGCCGCCAGGAAGCAATTTATCTTAGACCCATCATCTTTCAGACTGAAATAGACGTGCCCGCTGCTGTGAAATTTGAGATTTGATATTTCTCCCCTCACCGTCACGTTTCCAAGTACAGGGTCCGTCTGCAGTACCCTGTGTATATATCCGTTGAGCTGTGAAACTGTGATCGGCTTTATAGCCATGATTTGTTCCTCCCAAGCAGTGCTGTCCCTACAGCGTTGTCCGCGGACCATTCCCCGAAGACCGCGCCCGGCACATCTTTTCCGATCGCTTTTCTTATATAACGGCTCGATGAGACTCCGCCTCCGAAAACCACATCGTGTATGTCCGTTTTTTCGATTGCTTTTTCTGTAAGAGCAGTAAGGCATCCCGTCATTTTTTCGAACATTTCCATGATGAGAGCGTCCCTGTCGACTTCCTCATTTTCTATCATTCTGCGCGTCTGAGACTCGATACCGGACAGATTGAAATACATCCCGTCAAAAGGTATTGGTTTCAGACACTTTGATGGTGAGATCCCGTTTTCCGCCGATCTCATGACTATGTCATCGAGTTCTTTTCCTGCCGGAAAAGAGCAGCCGAGCGCAACGCCTGTCCTGTCAATGAGCTGACCTAAAGAAATGTCTTTGGTCCCGCCTGTTATCTCTATCTTCATTCCGTCCTTGCTGAAATAGTCAGTGACTTTCAGTAGTTCCGTAGTTCCTCCCGACAGATGATAAAACAGTATTCTGTCATCATCGCGGTAATGCGTGAACTCTTTTATCGCGGCTATGTGTCCTTCCTGATGAGAGAAGGTCATATATGGCACGCCGAGCGCGTCCGCCGCTGTGCGGGCCGCCGCTTCTCCAGCTTTGAAAACAGGCATGTACGAATCATTACGAGGTCTCGGCTTGTCTGACACTGCCACTCCCGCGATCCGGCCTCTTACTGCTTCCGGCATTACTGCATCCATCACTTTAGGGATGTTGCAGACGTGCTGAAAGACGGCTTCTGACTGCCTTAGCCCGCGCTCCCCCTTCTTTACTGAAAGAAGTATACGGCTGCTTTTTATGACTTCACCGTCTCTGCTGACTACAGCAGCTGACGTAGTGTAATTGCTAGTATCGATACCGAGTATCAGATCTTTTCCGGACATGTCTTTTCTCTTGCTATTTTTCCAAGAAGGCCGTTGATGAATTTCGGTGAATCATCGCTGCTGCCGAATTTCTTCGCGAGGTCTACGGCTTCGTTTATCGCGACAGCGTCAGGTATATCATCGCAGTAAGTCAGTTCACATACTGCTACGCGCGCGACAGCGAGATCGGATTTCGGCATACGCGACGCTTTCCAGCGTTCTGAATCCTTGTCGATCAGTTCATCTATGTCGTCGATATGAGATCTTATAAGTGAGAACTCTGCCTCGATATATTCTTTGTCTCTTCTGTGGATGCCTTTATGATCCTCATATAGGGTCTTCATAAGCTCATCGCTGCTGTCTCCCTGCGCTTCCATCTGAAATACCATCTGCATAAGGAGTTCTCTGGCTTCTGTCCTGTTCATTCTATTATTCCTCTTCCTCTTCTTCTTCTTCATTCTCTGTGTCTTCAGGCAGTTCGACCCCCTGCACATGTATGTTCACCGCGGTGACTTCTTTGTCTACCATGGTCTCTATTTCTTTTTTGACGTTCTGCTGTATGCTGAAAGCGACATCCGGGATATTCGCTCCATATTCCACGACAATAAAAAGATCGATGCTCGTGCCCTCGTCGGACTGGCTGATTTTCGCTCCTTTGGAAACGGATTCCTTGCCGAACATCTGAGATATAGAGTCAGTGATTCCGGTATACATCTTAGCGACACCCTCTGTTTTCAGAGTGGCATTCACCGCGCATATCGCTATGACATCATCGGAAATTTCCACTTCTCCAAGATCTTCATTCTCAGGCTGCTTCTCGTAAGCGTCGCTTTCGAAAACATCATTTTCTATTTCATTTTTCTTTCTGCTCATTCAAATTACCTCGGACATCTATTATAACATAAACGACTATACTGCGCATATATAATGCTCTCACTGTTGATCGTTTTTGAAAATGTCCAAAATAACTCGATCGCTCTGCTTCGGCAGCACTGAGCCGACATATGGCCGTGCAGAGCTGCCTCTTAATAATTCAAATGTTCTGCAGAAGTGCCTTGGGTCAGCAAGTTCTCGGCGCAGAGCTTCCTTTTAATATCAATCAGCCCGCGTGAGAGCGGGCCTTCCTTTAAAATCATACTGCGGTTCTAGTTTGCAATGGAACAATTGGCATATATGAAAATTCTACATTGAAATTTGTGAGGTTGCGGGTTTGACACTCTTTCAAAGTGGCTTTTTAGGGGCAGATCGGGTCATTTTCACCTGATCCCGGCAGCCCGACCCCGCAAACCCACTCGATCCAATGGAAAAAATCGAGATACCTTCATTTGTCCATTAGAGAGTTTTTCAAAAAACAAGAATGAGCAAAAGCAATGGAAGAATGGGAGATATTATCGCTGGGGGGGGGTATTATCACTTGCGAGCCATGCGGAAAGACATATATATTTACAGGTGTCTTGACACATCGGCGGCCGTCAAGTATAATCAAAAGGCTTGAACTTATTGGATATCGCTATGATATACGACATGAAAACAGAGAGGAATGCAGAAAAATGCAGAAGGAAAGTGAAATGGAAACATTGGATGACGCTCCGCTTAAGCAGAGCTTTTTCAAAAGGAAGAATATCGAGATCAGTTTCAAGAGGTATGTACAGGACGCGCTGTCAGCGATGGCACTCGGTCTGTTCTCTTCTCTTCTGATCGGACTCATCATAAAGACGCTCGGAGAGCAGATAGCAAATCTTACAGGCGCGAACATGGTGACAGCGTTCCTGATAGAGATCGGCGGTTTCGCGATGGCCATGATGGGACCGGCTATCGGCGTATCCGTAGCGTGGGCTCTCAAAGCCCCGCCGCTCGTGCTCTTCTCGAGCGTGGCGACAGGCTATATGGGAGCGATAATGACAGGTTTCGGGATCAAAGCGAACGGAGGCCCTGCGGGAGCATTCGTTGCTGTCGCGATCGGATGCGAGATCGGAAAGATGGTATCGAAAGAGACGAAGGTCGATATAATCGTTACGCCGGCCTGCACGATAATAGCAGGCGGGATCGCGGCGAAGCTCATAGGACCGGGAGTAGGCTGGTGCATGGTCGAGCTCGGGAAGAGCATAATGGCCGCGACTGCATGGCAGCCTTTCTGGTTCGGTATATTCATAGCTGTTGTTGTTGGACTGGTTCTGACAGCGCCTATATCGAGTGCCGCGCTGTGTATCATGTTAAGTCTGTCCGGACTTGCCGCAGGCGCCGCTACAGTAGGGTGCTGCGCGCAGATGGTCGGATTTGCTGTCATCAGTTTTAAAGAAAACGGTGTAGGAGGACTTGTAGCTCAGGGCATAGGCACATCTATGCTCCAGGTGAGCAATATAGTGAAAAATCCGTGGACGCTGATACCGCCGACACTGGCCGGGGCGTGTATAGGGCCGCTGAGCACATGCGTGTTCAAGATGACGAATATCCCGGCAGGAGCCGGTATGGGTACGTCCGGACTCGTAGGGCAGATCGGTACATTCACGAGCATGGGATTCACTCTTCCGGTGCTTGGCGAAGTACTGCTTCTCCATATAATCCTTCCGGCGATCCTTTCGCTTGTGTTCTACAAAGTTCTCGTCCAGATGGGAAAGATAAAGACGGGAGACTTGAAACTCGACCTTTAATGAGATGCCGGGATATGATAGAATATTGGCATGAGTTATTTAGATAAATTGAATGAAAAACAGCGCGAAGCGGTGATGTGCACCGAGGGGCCTCTTCTTATCCTCGCGGGCGCGGGATCGGGCAAAACTGCTACGATGACACACCGCATCGCTCACCTTATAAAAGACGAAGGAGTCAGTCCTTACAATATCATAGCCGTGACTTTCACGAACAAAGCCGCGGGAGAGATGAGGGACAGAGTCGAGCAGATACTCGGAGGCAGCGTCAGCATGTGGATCATGACATTCCATGCCGCGTGTCTCCGTATTTTGCGCCGCCACGCGGACATGCTCGGATATTCGAATTCTTTCATTGTCTACGATCCGGTCGATACGAAAGCCGTCATCAAGAGCGTACTTAAAGACCAGAATGTCGATGAAAAGAAATTCACGCCGAACAGCATCCTCGGAGCCATAAGCCACGCGAAAGAAGCGGAAGTGGAGCCGGAGGACTATCTGCACGAATACGGCGCGGGATATAGAGAGAAGATCGTGGCAGACGCGTATAAAGCTTACCGCGATATACTTAAGAGAAACAACGCGATGGACTTTGACGATCTCCTCTGGAACGCGGTGAAGATATTCGACCGGGATGAGGAAGTACTCATGGAGTATCAGAAGAGATTCAGATACATCATGGTCGACGAGTATCAGGATACGAACAGGACGCAGTACAGGTTCGTAAGGATGCTCGCTGAAGGATCGGGAAATATCTGCGTGGTAGGTGATGACGATCAGTGCATCTACCAGTGGAGAGGCGCGGACATCACGAATATACTGAACTTCGAGCGCGATTTTCCGGGCGCGAAGGTCATCAAACTGGAGCAGAATTACAGATCGACCGGGAATATCCTGGCCGCTGCTCATTCCGTGATCGAAAACAATTCGAAGAGAAAAAGCAAGAAACTCTGGACAGAGGCGGACGACGGCAGCAAGATCGTCTATCACCGCGCTGATACGGAGAAAGATGAAGCTTACTACATATCACAGGAGATCGACAGACTTCATCGAAGTGATACGAAGTGGAGCGATTTTGCTGTACTTTACAGAACGAACGCCCAGTCGAGGAATTTCGAAGAGGCGTTTTCTGTGCGTGATATCCCTTACCGCGTCGTCGGAGGACTCAGGTATTATGAGAGAAAAGAGATAAAGGACATCGTCGCTTACATGCGGCTCGTTCTGGATCCGGCGGATGATTTATCGATGATGAGGATCATCAATGAACCGAAGCGCGGCATCGGCGGGACTACTCAGGCGAAGGTGCAGAAGACCGCGGAGGTCACAGGCAGGAGCGTATTTGAGACACTGTGCGACAAAGACATTACTGCTTCATTCTCGAGCAAGGCGGAGAGGCAGGTAGGCGAGATGCTCGATACACTGCAGCATTATCACGATGAGGCGGACAACCTAAGAGTCAGCGATGTATACGACGGTCTGCTGAACGGCACAGGATATCTCAAGGCGCTCGAAGAAAAGAACAATGTCGAATCTGACGGAAGGATCGAGAACCTTCTTGAATTCAAATCTGTGATCTACGATTACGAAGAAGAAGGTGAACTCTCACTTCCTGATTTCCTGGAGAAGATCGCGCTCATGTCAGATATAGATAATCATGATGAGACAGAAGACGCGGTGACTCTGATGACGATGCACAGCGCGAAGGGCCTGGAGTTCCCGTATGTGTTCATGCCGGGGATGGAGGATGGCCTCTTCCCGAGCATGCGCGAGAACACCGATGAGGAGATGGAGGAGGAAAGACGCCTTTGCTACGTAGGTATGACGAGAGCCAAGAAAAGACTCTGCCTCACCAGCGCGGAGCTCAGGATGCTTTATGGCAAGACGAATTACACGAGGGAGTCGCAATTCCTGCGCGAACTCGATCCAAAACTCGTTGAGGGTGACGGGATATATATAAAAAAGAAAGAAGCAGCACTCGGATCGTCCGTGCCGCTCGATGGATACGCGAGAGAAGTACCGAAAAGGCCATTCAACGCGTTTGCCGCGGCGAAAAGAGACGTACACGCGAAGAAAAAAAACACAGAAGTTTTCAAGGCGGGAGATGTGGTCGAACACAAGAAGTTCGGGCGCGGGCTGGTGCTCGAATCAGATAAAGGACTTGTCAGCGTTATGTTTGATACAGCAGGCAAAAAGAAACTCGCGGTCGATGTAGCTCCGCTCACAAAGGTCAAATGATATGGAAGATAAAAGAGAACTCATAAAACAGAAGATCGCGGTGCTGAACGAAGCCGCGAAAGCGTATTACGCGGAGTCGCGTGAGATCATGAGCAACTTCGAGTACGATAAACTTTATGATGAGCTCGTTCGCCTTGAAGAGGAGACCGGGATCGTGATGAGCGGGAGTCCGACGCAGAACGTCGGCTACGAAACTCTGAGCGATCTGCCTAAAGAAGTACACCCTTCGAGGATGCTTTCTCTCGACAAGACGAAGAGCGTCGACGATCTCGTTTCGTTCGCGGGTACACACAAATGTCTTCTCTCGTGGAAGATGGACGGCCTTACGATAGTGCTCACTTACCGCGGCGGAGAACTTTTCAAAGCAGTCACGCGCGGCAACGGTGAGATAGGCGAGGTCATCACGAACAACGCGAAAGTATTTTCGAATGTCCCGGTCAGGATCGCTTTCAAAGGCGAGCTGGTACTTAGGGGAGAAGCTACTATCTCATATTCTGAGTTCGAGCGCATAAACGAGACCATCCCTGAGATGGGAGCAAAATACAAAAATCCGAGGAATTTATGCAGCGGGTCTGTAAGGCAGCTCAACAACAAGATCACTGCCGAGAGGAACGTGACGTTCAGAGCATTCACACTCGTGAGCGCGGGACCTTCTCCGGCCGGAGAAGCGGGGGATGACGCCACGGAGCCTGATTTCAAAAACTCCAGAGAGCAGCAGCAGCTGTGGCTGAAGAGCGAGGGCTTCGATATAGTCGGATACAGAGTCGTCACGTCTGATGATATGGCGGACGCGGTGAAAAAATTCGCGGAAGAGATAACCGGAAACGATATGCCTTCCGATGGCCTGGTGCTCACATATGATGATATCGCTTACGGAAGATCGCTCGGAACGACGGCAAAATTCCCGAGAGACAGCATCGCGTTCAAATGGCGCGATGAGATAAAACAGACAAAGCTTCTTGAGATAGAATGGAGCGCGTCACGGACGGGACTCATAAATCCTATTGCTGTATTCGAGCCTGTAGAACTTGAAGGAACTACGGTCAGCAGAGCTTCGGTGCATAATGTCAGCATACTTAAAGAACTGAAACTCGGCATTGGTGACGAGATAGAAGTGTATAAAGCCAACATGATCATACCTCAGATAGAACGCGACATCACTCAGAGCGGCACGGCGGAAGTGCCGGACAAATGTCCTGTGTGCGGAAGCGATACGGAACTGAGAAATGAAACGGGCGTAGAGACGCTTTACTGCCTCGACCCGGAATGCCCGGCGAAAAAGATAAAATCATTCGCGCTTTTCGTAAGCAGAGACGCTATGGATATAGAGGGGCTCAGCGAGCAGACGCTCGAGAAACTGACTGGGCTTGGTTTCGTAAAAGAGCCTGCGGATCTTTTCAGGATGGAGCGGTTCCGTGAAGGCATAGAATCCATGGAAGGGTTCGGCGAAAAGTCGTTTGTGAATCTGCTGCAGTCAGTGGAAAAGGCGCGGCACACGAATGCTGCGAGAGTACTTTACAGTCTCGGCATCGGCGGCATCGGCGTCGCGAACGCGAAACTGATATCGCGCGCGTGCGGCGGTGATTTCGCGAAGATAAGGAAACTAACGAGAGAGCAGCTCCTTGAGATAGATGGTATCGGAGGAGTCATGGCCGACTCGGTAGTCGAGTATTTCGCGGACAGCGCAAACACCGCGCGGGTAGACAGACTGCTCGCGGAGGTAGATATCGAAGTGGAAGAAAACGATGAGGAGCAGATATTCGGCGGGATGACATTCGTCATTACCGGAAGTCTTGAGCACTTCGAAAACAGAAGCGAACTCAAGAACGAGATAGAAAAGCGCGGCGGAAAAGCCGCGGGATCGATCAGCAAAAAGACGGATTACCTTATCAACAACGACACGGAGAGCGGATCGTCGAAAAACAAAAAAGCGAAAGAACTTGGAGTCCCGATCGTATCGGAAGATGAGTTCATGGATAAATTCGGGATAGCCGGTACGAGATAAAGTGCCCGGGAGGAGATAAAATGCTTAAAGTCGGTAAGCTCGACAGCGACCTTCTTCAGAAGATCGTTTTCGACAAGATCACATATAAAAGGCCGGAGGTCATAACGCGTCCGGGTATCGGAGAGGACTGCGCGGTCATAGATTTCGGCGAGAACGAATGCGTGATGTCGACAGATCCGATCACGGCTGCAGTAAGTGACATAGGTCGTCTGTGCATCCATATTTCGTGCAACGATATAGCTTCGAACGGTATCCAGCCGGTCGGCATCCTGCTGGCTGTGCTGCTTCCTGAGGGGACGACGGAAGAAGAGATAGCTGAGATGATGAGGCAGGCCGGGGAGGTCAGCGCGGAGCTCGGAGTAGAGATCATAGGCGGACACACCGAGATCACAAATGCCGTGAGGCAGCCGGTGATCACGTCTACAGCTATAGGGCGCGGTCCCAAGGGCGGCTCGCAGACAGCTGATGATATAGTCCCGGGTGATGTGATCCTCATGACGAAAAAGGCCGGCATCGAAGGTACCGGGGTCATTGCGAGAGATCACGCGGACGAGCTTCGCGGCGATCTTACTGATGAAGAGATAAAAAAGGCGCAGGATCTGCTGAGGCAGGTGAGCGTCGTGAAAGAAGGAGTCATTGCGGGCGGCATCGGTACGCACGGGATGCATGATGTGACTGAAGGCGGTATCCTCGGCGCTGTCTGGGAGATGTGCCATATAGCGGGGACGGGATGCGAAGTCATAAAAGAAAGTATACCTGTCGAAGATGTGACAATGAAAGTCTGCGGACGTTATGGCATTGACTGGCTTAGGCTCATATCGAGCGGATGCATGATGATAGCGGTATCCCCTGATAAAGAGGCCGAGATGACTTCAGCCATTGAAGAGGCCGGTATCGAAGTGAGCCGTATCGGAAAGATCACTCCGGCGGAAAGCGGACTCGTGATGCTTGACGGAGGGGAGAAAGAGACGATAGAGCCTCCTTCGAGCGATGAGATATACAAGGCGGTCGTTTAGTTTCTGTTGTGTTTACGCGGCCGGCTAGAAAATGTGTGGGTATAGTGGGATTGCTCTAAATGTGTCAAATCGCCTTTTTTTAAAGCGCCTGGCACACTTATGTGTATAAGGATGACGATTTCTGGAATTAACAGGCTGTTTTATACGTTGATCTGTACGTCTTGTACGTGATAACGTCAATCTTCGCTTTGTTGAAACTGTACGATCTTGAAAGTGTGTCATTTTATTTGATTTAATCATTCCTGGCACAAAATATGTGCCAAGGCTGGTCGAAATTTAGGAATTGGCGCATTTGGACTTTATCACATAATAACCACAGCCTAGCATCGGAATCGGTTGACTAAACTGCCGAAAAAACATATAATCATAAAGTATGAAATTGCCTTTTGACGGCTCCGCCCGGCCCGGTCTGGGTCCTGCGCAATAGGACACTGTGAATCTTGTCAGGTCCGGAAGGAAGCAGCAATAAGCGGAGGCTCTTATGTGCCGCAGACAAGCCTTTTCCGGCCTGCGGAGCTATCAAAGGGCAATTTCTTTTTATTCAGGATATCCGCAGGGGTATCGATTTCGAGGAGATCAAATGTATCAGGCGCTTTATCGAGTTTATCGCCCGGAAGTCTTCAGTGAAGTCATCGGGCAGGATCACATAGTGAAGATATTGAAAAATCAGATCGAGCAGGACGCGGTGTCTCATGCTTATCTTTTCTGCGGCACGAGAGGCACGGGAAAGACAACTACAGCGAGGCTCCTCGCGAAGGGCGTGAACTGCCTCGGGAGCGGAGAAAAGCCGTGCGGAGAATGCGAAAGCTGCCGGGCCATACAGGCCGGTACGTTCGTAGATCTGATAGAGATAGACGCTGCTTCGAATAACGGTGTTGAAAATATCAGAGACCTGCGCGAAAGCGTGAATTATCCTCCGGCGATAGGAAAGAAAAAAGTATATATAATCGATGAGGTACATATGCTTTCGACCGCGGCGTTCAACGCTCTTCTCAAGACGCTTGAAGAGCCGCCTGATTCGGTGATGTTCATACTCTGCACGACAGAGCCTGAAAAACTGCCGGCGACGATCCTGTCGAGGTGCATGCGGATGGATTTCCGCAGAGTATCTGAAGAGGTGCTTCTCGAACGACTAAAAGAAATATGCAAAGACAGAAAAGCTAAGATAGATGACGAAGCACTCAGGCTGATCGCGGTGAACGCGGACGGCTCAGCTCGTGACGGACTTACTCTTCTCGATCAGTGTATCGCCGGAAGACAGGGTGAGATATCCAGGGAAGATGTACTCGAGTCGCTGGGAGCGGTGGATGTAGATACATATATCGATCTTACTCAGAAAGTGATAGCGCGTGATGTTCAGGGAGGTCTCCTGATAATAGACAGGATAATCAAGGCCGGAAGAGACGCGAGGCAGATCATGCAGGGATGGATGAGCCATTACAGAAATCTGATGATGGCGGAGTTCATGGAAGACCCGCAGGATATGATAGGTATGTCTAAGGAAAACGCGGCGAGAGTATCGGCGCAGGCAGTATCCGTTGACCCGGCGGTGATAAACAATGCTATTATAGAACTTTCGAAGACGATAGCTGTCGCGAAGACATCGACGCAGCCGAGAGTATTGCTTGAGTTGTGTTTCGTAAGGCTCGCGTCATATTCGCCGGACGGTGAGACGGTCGTGCTGAAAGCGGCGTCAAGACCGAGAGCGCAGGCGCCTCATGCGGCGGAGAAGCATCCGGAAAAATCGACGCCCGTATCGGGGACACAGGTTGAAGTGGAAGTGCCGGATACGCGTTCAATGACGGAAGATGAGATACCGCCGTGGGAAGAAGCTCCGGCGCGGGCGGACGAAGCCACGGAGGCAGTAAGTGAGCCAGAGACAGTAAGTGAGTCAGAGGCAGTAAGTGAGTCAGAGGCAGTAAGTGGGTCAGAGGCAGT
>CALDNM010000109.1 GCA_937915045.1 uncultured Clostridia bacterium | reverse complement strand
TCCGGAGGTCAATGATGACGATCACTTTTACATTGATGGGGCTGCTGAAGTTCCTGCTGTACGCTGTCGTTATAGCGGCGATCATAGTGCTGACTGTTTTTGTGGCGAAGGGGACTGCGAAACTCAAAGAGGTGAATGAAAGCGTTATCGATATCAAGGACGATATAGCCGATGTCCGTGAAAAACTCGAGGAATACGACGAGCTCGCGGATGGCATCGTGCCGCCTGTCAACAACATCTGCGACATCATGGACAGCCGCAGGGGAGTCGTTGCAAAGGTCAAGGATGTGGCTTCGGAAGGCAAAGATATAAAGAAAGCCGTAGACGAATTCAAAGAGAAGGACATATAAAAAAGCAGAGCACAATATTCAGAAAAATTTATTGACTTCGCGACGCTCTTATTATATTATTTAATTAATTAGAAATGAGTTTGAAAAGAGCACGGCGCGAGCAGGGAAAGCGCCACGCAAAGCTATAGGGTTTAGTGGGGGTTAGATCGTCTATACGATCAGTTACTTTAATACTAAATTGCCAGCTGCCAAGCAGAAGTTTATTTTGTATGGCGGTTTTTTTGTAGCTGAACGCATTTCTTGGTTCATTATTTATTACCACGTGTGGAATTGAAAAGGGCAAACCCGGAGTGATCCGGGGACGCAAAGCTATAGGGTCTTTGTAGAGTATAAGACAGCCGGTTACCGTTTTCACTGGGAAAGAAGATGGTAGCTTTTTGTTTTCAAGAAATAAAAAGCACACACACGGAGGGAGTTGTTGACACATGACAGGTATGAAAAAGAAAAAAGTTTTCGACCGATTTGTCGCACTGGTATTGTCACTGGCAATGCTGATAGTTTTCCCTATTGTCTCATTCGCGGATGTATTCGCGGGGACAGTCGACGCGACAAACAACACTCAGGCAGTCCAGACAGATGACAGTGCTGCGGCTGAGAGCGGAAACACCGGATCCGATCAGGATCAGGAAACTCAAGCTACTGACCCGACAGATAGCGATAAGACTGCGGACGAAGGAAACTCCGACAGCAGCGCGTCTGATAAGGACAGCAGCGGATCCGACAATGACAGCAGCGTGGTGAAATATCCGCGTCAGACATTCGAGGATTCAGTAAACGGAACAAAAATAAACGTGACGGCACCTGAGGGAGCTCTTCCTGAAGGTACTACAATGGAAGTCAAAGCCGTAGCAAACAGCGACGTCAAAGACGCTGTAGAAAAAGCGGCGAACAGAGAAATCAAGGACATGCAGGCGATCGACATTTCGTTCCATAAGGACGGAAAAGAGGTCGAGCCTAATTCAAAAGTTACAGTACAGTTCTCAGGGATGGATATGGATGGAGATTCTATCCAGGTATTTCACATGAGCGATAAAGCTTCAAGCGCTGATAAAGTTGCGGAAAGCAAATCTATGACGAACGCGTCAGTCGAGGCAGATCAGTTCTCGATATACGTGCTGGCTGGACTGGGCGATAATGGTAAAGTCAGGGCAACTTATAATTTCTATGATGGGGACAAATTGGTCGACACTCAGATCGTCAAGGACGGCGAAACGCTTGTCGAACCTTCAGTTCCTGCTGGCTCAGCAGATAAACAGTTCGCAGGGTGGGCGACGAAAGCTGATTCGAATGACTATCAGACCTTCGGCGCTATTTCCATCCCTGATACAGCAACAGAAGATTACACTGTTGATCTTTATGCTCAGTATGGGATCAAACAATATGTAAGATTCCACAGCAGCAGTTTGGATAGCAGTATTATATTGCAGACAAAATCCGGAGTTGCCGGAGATACAATAAAGACAAATGATGTCAGCGTCACGACTCTTTCGGGCCAGGCTCTGACAGGCTGGTCGACTACTAAAGGTGGAACAGAAACTGTCGGCGATGAAATCACACTTGGAGATAAAGATGCAGATCTTTATCCTGTTATCAGTGATGTGAACTGGGTCACATTCGACTCTAATGGCGGAACGTATGTTGATCCAGAGTATGCTCTTCCAGGGAAGAATGTTGCAGAGCCGACGGCTCCTACAAAGGTAGGATATACATTTAAGGGCTAGTACACATCAGATGGAGACGCATATGATTTCAGTTCGGCGGTCAATGGCGAAACAACTCTGTATGCGAAATGGGCACCAACACAGGTCAAATATACAATAGTATACTGGCAGGAAGCTCTTCAAAAAGATGGATCATATGTAGCTGGTAAATATGCTTATAAAGATACAGAAACTGCAAAAGCTGAAGCTGGAAGCAAGATTGCATTAGATGAAAATGTACTGCCAGATTATACATATTATCATCTTGCGAAAGTTGATCCGGGCGTAGTAGTCAAAGGCGACGGATCGACAATAGTTAATGTATATTATGATTTAAATACGTATACATTGAATTTTGATCTTGATGGATATTATGAGGGCAGGATTGAATACCATGATGTGACAGGCGCAGAATTGACTGTGGGCGGAAAACAATATACTGGTGACAGTTATTCTATTACTGCAAGAATGGGCGAAGATATATCTTCACAATGGCCATTAAGCGTAACCGATGGAACTTATGAGAGTCATTGGTATACATATACAGCACCATTCTATTCGTGGGTACATAGCGGCGATAGGACTAATTATGTTTCAAAGCGTTTTAATCTGACTTCTGAGATGTTAGATTCAATTGATAATGGATCCACAACTAAATATACCGCATATTATAAAGATGGATATAAAGTCACATTGCATTATATGCTGGAAAAAGCTGACGGCACTGGATATGAAGATTCCGAAAAATACGGACAGACAGCAGTGACAGGTGGCGGTTTTAGCGCAAAGCAAATAGATGGTTTTACTCATAATGATAAAAAAGATTCGTATAAGAATGGTAATTACTATTTCTATTACACCAGAAATTCTTATGATCTTTCATTCTATAACTACAACACGACTGATAAAACAGAGACTGTGAAGTATGATGCTTCAATAAGCGGATATAATTATACTCCAGATAGGCCTGCTGGCTTAAGCGAGGAATATAGTTTTGCAGGATGGTATACAACTGAGGATTGTAAAGAAGGAACGCAGTTCGACTTCACAGATGCGCAGATGCCGGCACACGGTCTTATGCTTTATGCGAAGTGGGCAAAAGGTAAAGTTACTGTAACGTTCGATTCGAACGGTGGATCTGAGGTGGATGGATCACCATTTACGATCGAATCAGGCAAGACGGTGACAAAACCGACTGATCCTACAAGAAAAGGATACACATTTGCTGGTTGGATGAATGGAAATGATCCGTTCAATTTCAGCACAGAGATACATCAAAATACTACACTTACAGCAAAATGGCTGAGCAACTCAAAGCTGACCGTAAAATATGACGCAGGGACAGGTACACTAGCGCCTGCAGACAGCAACGGCTATGCTGATGGTTCAAACGCAAAAGTTTTAAGCTCACCGACAGCGCCGACAGGACAGTATTTCCAGGGATGGGTGCTTAATGGCAAGACATATTATCCTGGAGACACGTTTACGATCGACAGCAGCTTAGCTAAAGATAATGTGATAACACTGACGGCAAAATACGGGCCGAAAGTTGCTGACACTTCATTGGTATATCATTCAAACTATACAGGAAGTACAGCTGAACTAATGACAGGCCCATATAAGAACAACAGCAGCGTGGCACTTAAAAACGCAGATGCATTCACAAGGACCGGATACCATATCGTGTCATGGAACACACAGGCGAATGGTCAAGGTACTTCATATGCTCTTGGACAGACAATTGGGATAGACAATCTCAGCAGCAATGATTTGTATGCACAGTGGGCAGCAAACGAGGACGTGAGCTATACAGTCAAGTATCTCGAAAAGGATACTAACAAAGAACTGGCGACACCAAAGACAGTAGACAAGCAGACGTTCA
>CALDNM010000108.1 GCA_937915045.1 uncultured Clostridia bacterium | reverse complement strand
ATTCGGACTGGGCGGCGTCGGCGGTTACGCGGCTGAGGCTCTCGCGAGAGCGGGAGTCGGTACTATCGATATAGTCGATGACGATGAATTGGATGTAACCAATCTGAACAGGCAGATAATAGCGACGACAGAGACTGTCGGGAGGCTGAAAACCGAGGTCATGGCAGAACGCCTTCGCACAGTCGCGCCGGGCATTACTGTAAACGAGTACAAAATGTTTTTCCTGCCGGAAAACTCCGATGTATTTGATTTTAGCCGGTACGATTATATAATAGACGCAGTAGATACTGTCACAGCAAAAATAGAACTCGTCGTGAAAGCGAAAGCTGAGGACGCGAGGATCATATCGTGCATGGGCACTGGGAACAAAATGGACCCGTCAAAGCTGAGAGTCGCAGACATAAGCAAAACTAATACGTGCAGGCTCGCGAAAGTGATGCGGCACGAACTAAGGGAGAGAGGGATAAATCATCTTAAGGTGGTTTTTTCCGATGAGAAACCTATAAAGCACGATCCGCCGGGGAGTATTTCGTTTGTACCATCATCAGCAGGTCTCATGATGGCGGGAGAAGTCGTGCGTGACATAATAGAATGGCAGAGTGAGGAATAATGGGAGTAAAAGTAAAAGAAATCAATCTCGAGCGCGGTATGCCCACGGTCGATACAGCGATGAAGAATCTTGTGAATGGACTCACTACGGCGAAGATGCAGGGATGCAGGGCCGCGGTAGTCATACACGGATGGGGATCGTCAGGCACCGGCGGAGGGATCAAAGCCGGGGTAAAGAAAAAACTCGATTCACCGGAGCTTAGAGGCATCGTGAGAGATCACGCCGCGGGCACAGAATGGTATGCTAAGAAAAAAGCGTTCCTGGATGTGTGTCCGCAGCTCAGAGAATTCAACCGTGACATAGATGGAAATAAAGGCATCACAGTGGTGCTGTTCAGATAAGACAAAAGGAGGATAATATGGCGATCAAAGTAATACAAGGAGACATAACAAAGCTCAGCGTCGACGCGATAGTGAACGCGGCGAACACTTCTCTTCTCGGAGGAGGGGGAGTAGACGGAGCTATCCACAGAGCGGCCGGAAAGCAGCTTCTCGAAGAATGCAAGACACTCGGGGGATGTGATCCGGGGAAAGCGAAGATCACTAAGGGATATAAATTACCGGCGAAGTACGTCATACATACTGTCGGACCGATCTGGTACGGCGGCACGAGCGGAGAGCCTGAGCAGCTGAGGAACGCTTATACGAACAGTCTGAAGCTCGCGGCTGAAAACGGAGTCCACTCGATTGCTTTTCCAAGCATTTCGACAGGAGTCTACGCTTATCCAAAAGATCAGGCCGCTGAGATCGCGGTGAAAGCAGTTAAGGATTTCCTGAAAGATCACGATATGGACGTGACATTATGCGCTTCCAGCGCTCAGGATAAGCAGAGATATGATGGACTTTTGAAATAACCAAGGAGCTTCCTGTATAATTTAAATGTAGATTGAAAAGTAAATACCTCGGAGTAC
>CALDNM010000107.1 GCA_937915045.1 uncultured Clostridia bacterium | reverse complement strand
GGCATTATCTCATGTGTTGATATTGATTACTAGGTGCCTGCGTTTTGACGCTTACGACCCGGCATCCGCCTTTTCCCCTCTCCGGCATTCTGCCTCTCTGCCACTCTCCCAATCTGCACATCTCTCCCCCATAGCAAAAGGAGACCTCGAAAGATCTCCTTCTGTTTGAAATACCTTGCTTTATAGTCATTTGATATTTTCTTTTCTTATGAAGTTTAACTCTTTAGTCCGGGCTCTTTGCCATGCTTCCCAAAGAGTCAGACTTCTTTATTCCCGGATTTCCTCCGGTCCGGCTGGGCCATTATGCCCGGCCTGCTGTCATTTACTTAAATGCCTTTTCGTTTTTCAGTTTACTAATTAGTTGTGAATGTAGCCGCTGCTGTACCACTATAGTTTCCGCCTGCTGTCGGTGTGAATGTAATAGTGAAAGTATCAGCAGTTGCTGTATCAGCAATCGTCACAACGCCTGTTGATGGAACTATAGAAACTTTTGCATTATTATCTGCTTTCCCCGCTGTTACTGTATAAGTACCTGCGATTCCTGCTGTCAGTGTAGGCGTAACAGTATATGCAGTTGATGCTGTTCCTGTTGTCTTATCAAGTGTAAGATCCTTATCTGTTACAACCTTAGTTACCTTAGCAGTATTTGCGCTTGTCGCTGTGCTTCCAGCATAAGCCTTTGTACCTGTTGCCTTTGCATATACTTCATAGCCCATATCAGCCGTTGTCAGCTTATATGTTGTTGCTGTAGCTCCTGTGATTGCCGTTGGAGCCTTTGTTGTAGCATCATATCTGTACCACTGCAGTGAATAGTTTGCCGCATCAACTGCAACTGATGTCTCAACACCTGTTACTGCTGCTGTAAGTGTGGAATCAACTGTAGCCGTACCTGTGACCGCTGCTGCCAGTTTGCCTGTTACAGCATACTTTGTGCTTTCAGCTGTTGCTCCCGCATAATCAGTGTTGTCAGCGCCTGTAACTACTGCGTAAACGCTATATCCGATTTCATCTTTTGTGAGCTTATATGTGTCCGCAGTTCCTGTAAGAGGCGATGTTCCTGCAGTTGTTCCATCTGTCTTATACCACTTAACTGCATAGTCTGAGCATTTTGAAGATGATATAAACGTCAGGCATATATACTTTGTATTGATCCGCGCCTTTAGCTTTGCTCCATGTGAGCTTCACGGAATGCTTTCCCGCGGCCTTCGCTTTCACGCTCTTCGGCGGTGCGGGTCTGTCGAGCGTCCACTTTGCGTAGAAAGTTTTCGCTCCGCTGTCACTTCCCGTTATTGCAGTAACGGCATTTCCCGTAAGCCCCGCGTTATCGTACCACCCGGCGAAGGTGTATCCGTCCTTCGTCCAGTCAGTAGGGAGTGTAGCTCCTGTGCCTTCAGTGTAGGTCTTGAGATCCGTGCCAGTGCCGCCGTTGCCATTTAAAGTGACGGAGTAAGTAACGACAGGAGGAGTATAGCTTACCGAAGCAGAGACAGTCATAGCATGTGTTGTATTACCCTTATCTACTGCGGAGTACGTATATGTGATAACCTGAGCACCTGCTGCGGGAAGAGTATCGAATGTTATTTTCCCATTATTGAGAGTATAGGTTTTACCATTGACCTGAAGGTCAGTGATCTTGCCCAGATTTATCTTCGGATCGTTTGCTCTGAGATCGACTACATACTTACCGTTCACAAGTGATGCCAGAAGCACTGGCTTTTGATTCGTACCCAAAAAATACGAATCATCAATTGTTTGGTTACTGAGATCAAGGCTTGTGAGTTGGTTGGTGTTGCATTCCAAAATCGTGAGCAACGCATTATTGCTCACATCAAGGTTCGTGAGTTGGTTGTTGTAGCAACTCAAATCCGTGAGCTTCGTATTATTGCTCACATCAAGGTTCATGAGTTTGTTGCTTTGGCAGTCCAAACTCGTGAGAGCTGTATTATTGCTCACATCGATACTCGTGGTGCTCTTTATCATATCCGCAGTCAAAGTTGTGCTGCCACCAGTCACGTTAGTTGTTATCCACGCCCTGAAATTCGTGTCAGGGAAAGTCGTATCGTTTATTTCTACATCTCCTGCTACCGCATGCACATCTCCCGTCATGAATGGCATCACCGGCATCATGGTGAATGTCAGCATTACAGAAAAAATGACAGCAAGGAATGTCTTCATCCTGCTGCCTTTTGGTATCGTCCTCATTGTCTCCTCCGATCGGTGTCATTAGCTGCCTGTTTATTTGCATAATATTATACACCACATGCAGGGTTTCCGTTCAGGTGATTATAAAAAAAGGGACTGCCCCGCGACGCATTCGCGCGAGACAGCCCCAGGACGATATTAAACTATTTTACCTTTATGGTCTTTACAGCAGACCATTTGCTCCATACGTTCTTGCCGTTTGATGTTTTGCAGTAACGCATCTTATATTTATATGTTTTCCCCTTTGTGAGGTTCGTGCTCGTGTAAGTGCAAAGGCTGTTCGTGCCCGTCCACTTCGTCTTCATCTTCGCGCCGGCCCTGCAGCTCGCGACCTGATACTTCGCCGCGCCGCTGACCTTGCTCCAGTGCACTTTCACATTATTGCCGCTGATGTTGCTAAGCGTGAAACCGACCGATCCATTTACCGCTCCGCTTGACTTCTTCGTCTTTGAAGTAACGATCTTCGACAGTTTGCTGTTTCCCGCTGAGTTCACGGCCTTCACCTTGAAGGAGTAAGTCGTGCCTGCTTTGAGGCTCTTTGCTGTGAAGCTTGTTCCCGTAGTTTTGCCGATGTATTTGTAACTGTTCGACTTCGCGGATGTCCCGGACTTCTTCGTTACTTTATATATCTTGTAGTAAGACGCGCCTTTAGCCTTGAAAGGTTTGTACCATTTGATATGCTGAATGCGCAACCGTCAGATTTAGCAATGACATTTGTAAAAAGATCCTTCAGAATTATATTCACACTATTCTTTGTCGTTACACTGACGGAGTGCTCTGTACCAGCTTTCATGGAAGTTGTCAGCGTTATAGTTTGAGTCTTTGAATCAATATTATCCTTATAAAGTGAACGGCCATATGAGACTTTAATCTTTCCATTGTCAGACTCGTCATTCGCAATGGTCACGTCGCCATCATAAACATCAAATGTATTTGTGTTAAGATTCGTTAAAGACGTTACCGCGTGCACGTCTCCCGTCATAAATGGCAGTACCGGCATCATGGTGAATGTCAGCATCACCGAAAAAAAAACAGCAAGAAATGTCTTCATTTCGCTGCCCCTTGCATTCGTTTTCATATCGTCCTCCTATCAGTGAATTTGCTTTACCGATTGTTGTTTTTGATATTATACACGAAATGAGGGGGCAGTATACAAGATAGTATTCAGTTTATTTATGTTTTTTTGAGTATTACTGAACCAGAAGTCCATATAGCTGAGTTGTTTTATCTATTTCCGCGCCTGTCTCTGCGCTCGATCACTCCGGTGAGCCGGCTGACGCCGACGGCGAGGACGACAGCGATGACGAGCATGACGGCGAACCGGCTGATCCGGTAGGCGTCGAAGCCGGCCTCTTTCATTAAGTTCCGCAAAGTCACATGGGTCAGATAGATCTCGAGCGAATACTTGCCGAACCAGCGAAGGACAGAATTGAAAACATTACTGCCACGGATGAGATGGAGAAGCACGGTCAGGACGACGATCAGCCCAAGCGCGTACATGCCGTTCACATAACGGACGAGCGCCGAAGGGACATCGAGAAGAGTTACTGCGATTTTCATCGCGAACGCGGCGCCGGTCAGAATGGAAATGACGGGCAGACTGAGTGAGCGGCCTTCCTTTATATAGCGGCCCATCCAGCAGCCGATCACAAAGAGCGGGATGCGGGTGAGGGCGATCGCGGAGTTCGCGACGAGCGCGGGGGCGGCGAAGTAGAGGAGGACCGGACCGCAGTAAGTGACGGCGATCAGGATGACGAAATTCAGCATGCGAAAACGCCGGCTGTCGAGCATTTTGTAAATCAGCGGGAAGACGAGGTAGAGCCCGAGCATCAGGCCTATGAACCATATGGTGCGTACGCCTCGTGAAAACAGCGACCAGAACGTCAGGTCCTGCAGGAGGGTGACGATGCCGGTGTGGCCGAAATAAAGATCTTTGATGAGCCAGAACGGGACGGCGACGATGAGGTAAGGGATCAGGATCCGTTTGAAGCGGCGCCCGTAGAACGCGCCGATCCGCGGGTTTTTCGTGAACGAGTAATACAGCCCCATCCCCGAGAGGAAGATGAAGACTTCGACGCCGATGCTGCCGAAAATATTGTAGTAACCCAGCACGAGCGTGGACTTCAGTGACGATCCGATGAGACCGACGATGCCGCGCGCGAAGGCTCCGGCGTAGTCCTCGCTGAAGTGGAAGAGCATGATCGAAAGTATCGAAAGACCGAACAGCTCATTTCGGTATTTGCTGATCCACCCAAGCTCGAAGCCGTGTTTTTTATTTGAAAATCTCTCGCTCTCCAAAACGATTTATCCCTCGATAAATTTTATTATCCGTTCGGTCGCGTGACCGTCGCAGGCGCTCATGTATTTTTCTTTGTAACGCTTGACTTTTTCTTTGTCGAATCGCGTGTCGATGTTTTTGATGTAGTCGATCATCTCGTCGTTGGTCGTGAACATCGGGCCGCCCTCAGCGAGTTCCTCGTACGAGTAATACAGCCCGCGCTCGCCGCTGTACTTGTCGATGTCGAACGTGAAGAAAATTATCGGCCGCTCGAAGAGAGCGAACTCGTAGACGACGGACGAGTAATCCGAAATGCAGATGTCGGATACGGTCATGAGCTCGTTGATATTCATGCCGCGGCCGCGGGTCATATCGAACGCGAACTTGTCGCGGTATTTCTCCGGTATCTCCGGCAGATCCTTCGCGGTCTGGTGCTGCTTGATGATCAAGATGTAATCGTCAGAAAGCGCGTCCGCGAACTTTTCGATATCGAGCGCGTCCGGCGCGACCCTGTCCGGATCGACCCCGCGGTAAGTCGGAGCGTAAAGTATGATCTTCTTGCCCTCAGACTGCGGCACATTTTCGCGCAGCTTCGCGAAACAATTTTCGATGTATTCCTCGTCGAAAAATTCGTCCGTCCTGCTGACACCGATCGGCTGTATCACTGGATCGCCTTTTTCAAGACCCATGAATTCCTCGAAGATCCACCTGAACGCCTCGCTCGCGATCGTCACGATATCGTACTTGTTGTACTCCGGAAATTCCCTGTACTCCTCGAGCGTTTTGAAATCCGGCTTCCCGGCATTGCTCATGCCGATGCTCTTGATGACCCCGCACCCGTGCCACAGCTGCACCACCTTGGTCTCCGGTCTGATATCGACATAGCCGAGCAGATCGTTCGACTCGTGGACGAAGACAGCCTTCGCTGTCGCCATCTCGCGGATGAACTCGAGCGCGTTGCTGTAATACATAACGGTCGGGACTTTTCCTCTTTTGAGTTCACACAGCTTGACCTCGTACTTTCCCTGCTCCTTCAATTTGTTGAAGCAGTAACGGCAGCTTTGGTTCAGCCCATTGCGCGGCTGCATGAAGACGACTTTGTCCTCGACAGGCTGCGACGCGTAGAGCTTATACATCTTCGGCAGTAATTCTTTTATATAGAGGTTCTTCAGTCTGTGCTTGTAAGTCTCGTTCTCGTCCTCGAGCTTCAGGAGTTCGTCCGTCAGCAGCGTGATAGTTTCTTGATCGGCGAGCAGTGTCATCTGCTGCAGTAATGCTGCCTGGAGGTCGAGGATCGGTCTGTCGGTGTCCGACTGCTCGGCGAGTTTTTGCTGTTCGAGCGCCGCCTGGAAGGCCGCCGCTTCTTTCAGATCCTTGAAATCCTTTTTCTCCGCGGAAGACATCCCAGGCGGCGTTGGCGGCAGACTCCTGTTTTCTTTTCTCTGTTTATGTATGTCGAGCGTCTCCTTGACGCCGATCTCGTTGACATGTTTTATGACTGCTTTGATGCTCATTTCATCCTCCCTTTCCGCTTTTTTCCTTCAATGACGTCAGTAAGCTTGCTCAGTCCGACCGCGAGTATGACCGCGATGATGAGCATGATCCCGTACTGACTCATCCTGTACGCGTGGAATCCGGCCGCCTTCATCAGGTTGCGCAGAGAGACATGCGTCAGGTATATCTCAAGTGAATATTTCCCGAACCACCTCAGCACGGCGTTCAGCCAGTTCCAGTTCCTGATAAGATGGAGCAGCGTGATCACGGTGACAACGAGTCCGAGCGAGTAGATGCCGCTGAAATATCTGCCGAAGAACGGCGGCGTGGCAAAGTTCATGATCGTATATTTCATCATGAACGACACGGCCACAAATATCACGGCCGCCGGCCACGGGATCTTTCGCCCTTCCTTTATATATCTCCCCATGTAACAGCCGATGACGAACAGCGGGATACGCGTGGTAGCGATCGAACAGTTCGAACCGACCTCAGCATTCACAAAGTAGAGAAGCACCGGAAAACCATACGTTACTGCAAGAAGAATAACGAAGTTCAGCGTGCGGTATTTTTTACTTTCGAGCATTTTGAAAATGACCGGGAACACGATGTAGAGCCCGAGCATCAGGCCGATGAACCACAGCGTATGGACGCCGCGCGACGGCAGCGAGTAAAATGTCAGGTCCTTCAGGAATGTGACGGGATCCACGCCTTTGTAATAAAAGTCTTTGATCATCCAGAAGATGACGCCGACGATGATGTACGGGATGAGTATCCGCTGGAATCGTTTTTTGTAAAAGCGCCCCAGGCGGTCGTCTTTGGTGAAGGAGTAGTAAAGGCCCATCCCCGACAGGAAGACGAAGACTTCTACTCCGATGCTTCCGAATACGCGGAGGTAACCGAGTATGAGTCCGCATTTGATCGGGAAGTCGGCGATGTCGATGACACCGTGCGAGACCGCGTGGCCGAAGTCGGCGGTGAAGTGGAAGAGCATGATGCTCAGTATCGAGATCCCGAACAGTTCGCTTCTGTAACGGCTGATCCAGCCGAGGTCGAATTTATGGTCGTTTTTCAAAATATTCCTCTATTGTTCAACGTAACACAACATAATACACTGTGCATTATACTACATTATCTGCCGGGGCAGAATATAAAACTTTTGTCATTCTCTGAAATGGCCTGTTTTAAAGTTTCTTTTGTTGTATAATCAAGTAACGATGAGAGGGATGCTGAGAGGTGGATGCACCTAGAAAGGGTTCGAAATGCAAGGAAATACAAAAAAATCAGGCACGGGCGCGATCACATCGGTAGATGGACTGCCGGTTTCACGCGTTCCCGCTGCTTTTGGAAATAAATGTCCGCACTGCGGAGCTGAGCTCACGAATGTGATTCTGCTCGGGCACACGAGCACAGGGACGATCATCGCGCGCTGCGCAAGCTGCGGAAAACCGTTCGCGAAACTTATTTGATATATGCCGGCGCGGATGCAAGAGAATGAAATCGCAAGGCTGCGCGGCTGCAAGAGAATGAAATCGCAATGCTGCGCGGATGCAAGAGAATGAAATCGCAAGGCTGCACGGATGCAAGAGAATGAAATCGCAATGCTGCACGGATGCAAGAGAATGAAATCGCAAGACTGCGCGGCTGCAAGAGAATGAAATCGCAATGCTGCACGGATGCAAGACTATGACTGGGAATTTTGAAGTGTCTTCCCGACCGAGGAGACGGCTTTTTATTGTATCAAAAAATCCGCCAAACCCGCGCGGGAAATAAATTCGCAGTTTATAAATTATTTAAGTTTGTTTTAAGGCTAAAGAGTTATCTTATACTTGTAAAAAATAAATCTCATCCTCTCAACAACACACACAGACGGCGGTTCTTCGGAACCGCCGTTTATGTTGAAAAAATCGATCGCTCTGCTGCCGTGCCCCTGGGTCAGTGAGTGCTCGGCGCAGAGCTTCCGCTAAAAAACTCGATCGCTCTGCTTCGGCAGCACTGAGCCGACATATGGCCGTGCAGAGCTTCCTCTTAATATCGATCGGCCCGCGTGAGAGCGGGCCTTCCTTATCAATATTAAAATGAACGCTTCCGCTTTTGGCTTTGTGCGGGCGGAAGCGAACATCATTAAATCAGACTCTGATTCTAGTTTGCAATGGAACAATTGGCATATATGAAAATTCTACATTGAATCGAGTGGGGTTGCGGGTTTGACACTCTTTCAAATGATTTTTTGAGGGGCAGAT
>CALDNM010000106.1 GCA_937915045.1 uncultured Clostridia bacterium | reverse complement strand
GATCTTAAAAATATCCCGGCGCCGATACCTTGAAGGCACAAACGCCGGGACTTGTTCACTTTGTAAGGTTTGGATCTTGATCAGATCCTGACCTTGATCGGATCCTGACCTTGATTTTTGATCCTCTTAGAGCACCAGCGACGGAGCATTGTAGACTCTGGCCTTCAGCTCTTCGTTGAGTGAATACAGACCTTTAGGGTCCGATCCATAAAGCTCATATTTCTTGATGAGATCATCAGCGTTAGTTTCCTCTTCACCCTGCTCTTTGACGAACCAGTCGAGGAACTGCATCGCTCTGTAATCCTTAGACGTGAATGCCGCGTCATAAATGTTGTGGATGAGGCTCGTTACATACTGCTCATGCTCGAGTCCCGCCTTGAGCGGATCGAGATGATTCTTGAGCTTCTTGTCCGGTTTCGCGATCGCGTCGTAAGTCACTCTGACCCCGTTGTTCTGCAGGAACTTCACCATCAGCTGAGCATGATCACGCTCCTCCTGTGCCTGGATCTCATACCAATTCTGGAATCCGTCGAGATTCGCATCCGCGTAGTACGAAGCGAAATCAAGATACAGATACGCCGAATAATACTCCTTGTTCACCTGATCCATCAGAAGATCCACTACTTTTTTGTCTAACATCATTTGCCTCCCTTTTGTTTTGTCCGCGCGCCCTGAACGCGCAGGTTTTCTATCTGCCGCGCTTCTTCGAAAAGCGCGAGTTTTCTATCTGCCGCGCTTCTTCGAAAAGCGCAGGTTTTCTATTTGCCACGCGTCTTCGAAACGCGCGAGTTTTCTATTTGCCGCGCGCCCTGAACGCGCAAGTTTTCTATCTGCCGCATTCTCTTGGAACGCGCTATTTCTTCAGCTCGATATATTTCAGCATCAGCTCGACCGCCGCGTCCTCGTCGATCTTCCCGCTGTCGAGGGAAATATCATAATTATGATAATCGCCCCAGACCTGACCCGTATGATAATTGTAGTAATTCGCGCGGGTCTTGTCCATGCCCGGCATGATCTTCTTCGCGTCCTCTTCAGTGAGACCGTAAACAGTCGTTGCCCTGCGGAGCTTGTCCTCCTCGCTCGCGTAAACAAACAAGTGCGTCACATCAGGTATATCGCGCAGCATATAATCCGCGCAGCGCCCGACGATCACAAACGACTCCTCTTCCTTCGCGAGCTTGCGGATATAGTCGAACTGCGCCAGGAAAAACTGCTCATTCGTCGAAAGATAATTCGAGTTCGCGCCCGAATTGCCCTGGAACGCCATCGAAAGTGCGTACAGAAAACCCTTCTTCGCCATACGCTCATCCTCAGTGATCAGCTGACGCGGAAAACCGCTTTCCTCCGCGACCTTGTCAAGAAGCTGCCGATCATAATACGGCACGCCCATCTTCTTCGCGAGCCTTGACCCGATGATCCTTCCGCCGCTTCCGTACTCACGACTTATCGTCACGATCTGTTTCTTCATTCCGGCACCTCCATAACATCTCGCCTTCTAAATTTATACCCATTCCGCGCAGTCTCAACCAGTAATGTATTTTCATCGAACGCCTGTCCATGCTCCGGTCAGCGTCTCACCGTTCCGACATCATTGCGGTAATGCACACCATCGAAAGTTATCCTCTTCGCGTTGTCGAACGCCTTCGCGCGGGCCTCATCATGAGTCGCGCCCGTGCACATCACTCCGAGGACACGGCCGCCATTCGTCACGACCTCGCCGTCCTTCATCGCCGTTCCCGCGTGGAACACCACGCAGTCCGGATCGACATCATCGAGACCGGATATAGGCTTGCCCTTCTCATAAGAACCCGGGTAGCCGCCCGAAGCCAGGACAACAGTCACAGCGCGGTCATCGCTCCACTTTATCTCCTGATCCGCGAGCTTGTTGTCGCAGACAGAAACGAAAATATCGTACAGATCCGAATCGAGACGAGCCAGCACCGACTGACATTCAGGATCGCCGAACCTGTTGTTGAACTCGATCACCTTAGGACCGTCATCTGAAAGCATGAGGCCTACAAAGAGCACGCCCCTGAAATCGAGGCCGTCCTCCTGGAAACCGTGAAGAGTAGGAAGAAGGATCTCATCCATGATCCGCTTCTCGAGCTCAGGAGTGAACATCAGGCTCGGAGAATACGAACCCATGCCGCCCGTGTTCGGGCCCTTGTCTCCGTCGAACACGCGCTTATAATCCTGGGCGGATTCCATCGGCACTATCGTGTTTTCGTCGACAAAGCACAGCATCGACGCTTCGACGCCGGTGAGGCACTCCTCGACAACGACCAGATCACCGGCGTCACCGAACCTCTTCTCTCCCATCATTTCCTCGATGCCGGCGCGGGCTTCATCCGCGTCCTGAGCAATGATCACGCCCTTGCCGGCGGCCAGACCGTCAGCCTTGATCACCATCGGGAAACCGAAAACTCCTATATCGGCAAGGAGAGCGTCCTTGTCAGTATACTCCTTATACTTCGCCGTCGGGATATCATGACGAGCGAGAAAAGCCTTAGTGAAAGACTTGCTGCCTTCAAGCTGAGCGCACTTCGCGTTCGGCCCGAACGCCTTTATCCCGTGAGCCTCGAGCGCGTCCACGATGCCCATCGAAAGCGGGACCTCAGGGCCTATGACCGCAAGATCGACCTTGTTCGTATATGCGAATTCCACGATCTTATCGATATCCTCCGCGCCGATATCGACACATTCAGCGTCGCGCGCGATGCCCGCGTTGCCCGGGGCGCACCAGATCTTGTCCACCTTCGGGCTTTGTTTAAGTTTCCATACTATAGAATGCTCGCGGCCGCCGCCGCCGACTACCAATACCTTCATATCAGGTTCCTTTCAGTTTCTTTTTCTGCGCTTACATCTGCGCTTTTTATCAGTTTAAATTCCTGCGTCTCTACTCTTTCCCATTCCAGCAATACGTGCAGAGCTTGCATTCCGGGACGCCGATCGCTTCTATCAGCTTGTCAAGCTCCTGGAACTTCAGGCTGTCGAACTGCAGTCTGTCCTTTATCATCGCCACCATAGCAGCGTGCTTCTCAGTCGAAGAGTCCGCGTACTCCTGCAGGAGTTCCCACGACGGCTCTTCGTCACCAGGGATATTCTCCAGCTCGCGGATGCAGCG
>CALDNM010000105.1 GCA_937915045.1 uncultured Clostridia bacterium | reverse complement strand
AAGACATCCTCTCGGTCCGAAGAGCCTTTTCAAAAGGCAGGATGCCGCCGGCCTCACCGCCCGCGATCCTTTCAGCCTCGCCTCTCACTTCCCGCTCCGGCCGCTCCGCCTTCGCCATCGCGACTCTTTCTCTTGTCCTTCCGGCTATATCATCGAGTATCATATCAGCTCGCCTGCTTATCTCTTTTTTTCGATCCTGCCGAGTTCGAGCATTCCACGAACTCATCGAGCTTTCTCTGGGCCGCTCCGCTGTCGATCAGTTTTTCGGCGAGCTTCACACCGTCCTTCATGGTCTCCGCTTTCCCTGCTACGAAGAATGCCGCTGCCGCGTTTATGACCGCCGCGTCTCTCTTCGGTCCCTTTACTCCCGCGAGTATCCTTCTCGTGATCACCGCGTTCTCAGCAGGCGTCCCGCCGACAAGATCTTCCTTTTCGCATCTCGTGAGCCCGACTTCCTCCGGAGTGATCGTCGTCCTCTTCATCTTCCCGTCCCTTATCTCGCATACCTCGGTCGGAGCGCTCATCGATATCTCGTCCAGTCTGTCACTTCCGAACACTACCATAGCGTTCTTCACGCCGAGATTAACGAGCACGTTCGAAAGAGGATCTATGAGCGACTCGTCGTAGACGCCCATTACTTCCATCTTGGCTCCCGCAGGATTCGCGAGAGGCCCAAGTATATTGAAGATCGTCCTGATGCCGAGTTCCTTCCTGACCGGTCCCACGTACTTCATCGCGAAATGATAATTCTGCGCGAAGAGGAAGCAGATGCCGATCTCGTTCAGCAGTTCTTTGCTGCGTTCAGGTGATACAGTAATGTCCACTCCGAGCGCTTCGAGGCAGTCAGCCGCTCCGCTCCTGCTGGATGCCGCTCTGTTCCCGTGCTTCGCCACACGCACGCCGCCTGCAGCTATGATGAGTGCCGCGGTAGTCGATATATTGAATGTGTTCGATCCGTCTCCGCCTGTGCCTACTATCTCGAGCGCGTCCTCTTCATCGAGGAGCTTTATGCCGTGCGCCCTCATCTGCTCTGCCGACGCTGTGATCTCGTCGATCGTCTCGCCCTTCATCGCGAGAGCGGTGAGGTATGAACTCATCTGTATATCGCTCGCGCCGCCGCTCATGATCTCGTCCATTACTGCTTCTGCTGTATCGTATGAAAGGTCGTTCCCTTTCGAAAGCTCTATGATCGCTTCTCTTATCATTGCTCTTTCCTCCGTTTGTCTTTATTGAATCGTTTTGCCGCTCTGAAAAAGTTGTCCATTATTTTGCCGCCGTCCGGCGTGAGTATCGATTCCGGATGGAACTGCAGTCCGTACATAGGATACTGCCTGTGCTCCACCGCCATGATCTCGCCGTCGTCAGCTGTCGCCGTGATCCGGAGTCCCGGCGGGACCGCTCTTTTGACGGCTGACAGGGAATGGTATCTTCCGGCTGTTATCCTGCCGCTTAGTCCTTCGAACAGCGCGCTCGTCGTATCGATGTTTATGTCCGACGCCTTGCCGTGCATGATCTCTTTCGCGTACGAAACGGCCCCTCCGCAGGCTTCGCATATCGCCTGATGCCCGAGGCACACACCCAGGATCGGTATTTCTTTCCCGAGTTTTTTTATGACGTCCTCGCACACTCCGCTCTCCTTCGGTCTGCCCGGTCCGGGTGATATTATCACGGCTTCAGGCGCGGCAGCTTTTATCTCTTCGGCTGTCATCTTATCGTTCCTGACCACTTTGATCTCGCCGGCGATCTCGGAGGCCAGCTGATACAGGTTGTATGAAAAACTGTCGTAGTTGTCTATCAGCAATACCATCAGTCGATGCCTCCTTCCGCTTCGTACACCGCGTCGACCACGGCGCGAGCTTTGTTTCCGCATTCTTTATATTCGCTTTTCGGGACGCTGTCTAAGACGATGCCCGCCCCGGATCTTATGAACAGTTTATTGTTTTTCGCGAACGCGAGTCTTATGCCGATGCATGTGTCGAGGTTCCCCGTCAGATCGAGGTAGCCTATCGCTCCTCCGTATATGCCGCGTCTCTCGCCCTCCAGTTCGCTTATTATCTCGCAGGCCCTTATCTTCGGCGCTCCGGAAAGTGTCCCCGCCGGGAGTATCGATGATACGACGTCCGCCGCGTCCATCTCCCTCGCGAGCTTTCCTTTCACCGTGGACCCTATATGCATGACATGTGAAAACCTTTCTATCTCATGATATTTTTCCACTTTCACGCTGCCGATCTCCGCGATCTTTCCTATGTCGTTCCTCCCGAGATCGACAAGCATGTTGTGCTCTGCGAGTTCTTTTTCATCGCTCAGAAGATCTTTCTCGAGCTCCGCGTCTTCCTCATCAGTCTTTCCTCTCGGCCTCGTGCCGGCGAGAGGAAATGTGCTCACCTCTCCGTCCTCCAGCTTCGCGAGCGTCTCCGGTGAAGCTCCGGCCATCTCTATATCCTGTCCTGAAAAGTAGAACATATACGGTGAAGGGTTCGTTGTCCTCAGCACTCTGTAAGTGTCGAGCAGGCTTCCCTCGATCTCCGCTTCCAGCCGATTCGAAAGCACTGCCTGGAAGATGTCGCCTTCCTTTATATATTCTTTCGTCTTCTCGACGATCCCGCAGTACTCTTCTTCGCTGAACATTTCTTTCATCGGCGTGAGGAGCTTCAGCGGTTCATCGTCGGCGGGCTTCCCGTTTTTGATCAGGTCTTCCATGCTCCCGATCCTCACTATGCCTTTCTCATATTCGTTCTTCACTTCGCCCGGATCGTCCACTCTGATGTTCGCGATCAGTATTATCTTCTGCCTGTAATTATCGAAGCAGATCACGTTTTCGAAAAGCATCAGGTCGAGGTCGTTGAACTTTTCTTCGTCTTTCTCGTCTTCGCGGAAGAGCTCCGGCTCTGTGTAATTCAGATATTCATATGAGAAGTATCCGACAAGCCCTCCGGCGAATGGCGGGAGCCCCTCGATCTTCGGCGCCTTGTTGTCCGCGAGTATTTTTCTGATGCTGGCCGTCGGGTCGTCCGTTTCTTCGCTCATCTCTGTGCCGCAGCAGCGCATTGTGAGATGTCCGTCCCTGCATGTGATCTCTAGCGTCGGGTCATATCCGAGGAATGTATATCTTCCTCTCTTCGTCCTGTTCTCCACGCTCTCAAGCATATAGCAGTGTTTCG
>CALDNM010000104.1 GCA_937915045.1 uncultured Clostridia bacterium | reverse complement strand
ATAGTAATGGCAGATAGAATAATTTCCGCTGCCCTCCGGTACTCTTACTGCTCCTTCGCTCCACATATCATAGCCTCCTGTTCATATACCCTTTTCCCTTTTGGTATGTACATATATCACTCTAAAGCCTTGTAATAGCAAGTCATTTCTGCATAAAATCTGTGTTTTTTTATGACAGTGTCATCTCTCCTGTCAGTATGAAGTGCGAGTACTCGCTTCTATGATCTTCGAGCCAAAGCGCCAGATCGAAGTATCCCATCTCGTCAGCTATCTGCTGAACTGCCGGGACATCGAACATATTTGTTTTCCCGCTGCCTCGTACTATAAGTATCTCGTTTCTTATCTTATCCGTCATCATCTATAAATCCTCCGCACGATATCTTTTCCGTACACAGCACTTAGGCTGCTTCCATCATCCCACTCGATCATGATCGATCCAGCATCATCTACTCCTACTACGATCCCTTCTGTGCCTGGGCAGGGTGCCTGAGGGTCATCCATCTTTATTAGTTCCACCTGGCAGCCTTCCGGATATTCTTCACGGAGCTTATTAACAAGGTTCCTTCCTGGATATTTCATTTTACTTTCCTCCTTTGAAAGAAGAGGATCCGCTTAGATTCTTTAGAAGTATCTTTCTGTCCTCTTTAAACTCATCACCTATAAAGCCAAGCCTAAGAAGAAAACATCTGAACGCGTACTTTTCATTTTCTACAAGTTTTTCTTTTGCATTAACGCGAGTGCTTTCCTTGGCCATTTTACATAGCGCTGAGACTAGGTCCATATATGCTTTCATTTCATCAGGATCCGCGTCGGCTTTAAACCAGGAGAAGTCGAGCTTTCCGTCCGACTTTTCCACGGTTAGGCTTTCTGCTCCTACAGCTTTTTTAATGAGGGCCTCCTTCGATGATATAAGCTGCTCGAGCCTTGAAATCTCGTCGCCATCCATCATTGGCATTTTAATGGAAAGGCCAGATCCTTTTCCCGCTTTATCGCTATCATCTTCTGCCGGCGTAAATCCGTAAGCTATGAGATCATCTGCTAGCGTATCAAGAGCGCCCTCGTCATCACACATAAGGCTGCCATCTCTTGTGACCGTAAAGGATCCGACCTGATAGTCAAACGTCGGCGCGCTCATGTACTCGGCTTTTTCACCCAGCACCTTTGCTGCAGCTTCTGCTAGCTCCCTGCGGTCCTTTCCTTTTAGCCCGTAACGTATTACTTTCATTTTGCACCTCCCTGATATAAATACTATTGTTATGTATATACATCACTCTTACGCCGCAAAATAGCAAGTTATACTTGATCTCTTCCTTCAACTTCTTTTACAAGATCTAAATACGGGATCTTCCTGCCATCTCGCATGACATAAACACCTTCCGAATCACTCGTATCTTCCGCGTATCTTCTTAGGATGACAGAGGCGTACTTTTCGTCGAGCTCCATCATATAGCACACTCTTCCCATCTGCTCGCACGCCATCATGGTGGAACCGCTTCCTCCGAACGTGTCAAGAACGATCGCGTTTTCCTGTGTTGAGTTCCCGATAGGGTACCCGAGAAGATCGAGCGGTTTTGAAGTAGGGTGATCGGCGCTTCGTTTAGGCTTATCGAAGTTCCATACCGTCGTCTGCTTTCTTCCCGCGTACCACTTATGCTTCCCGTCCTGAAGGAAACCGTAAAGCACTGGTTCATGCTGCCACTGATAATCGGATCGTCCAAGCACCAGGCTGTTCTTCGCCCAGATGCATACGCCCGAAAGATGGAAGCCCGCGTCTATAAACGCCTTCCTGAAATTGAGGCC
>CALDNM010000103.1 GCA_937915045.1 uncultured Clostridia bacterium | reverse complement strand
AGAAGGACAGCGTGCCGCTGCATGAGGCATCAAAGAGCAAAGCAATTGCAATGACCAGGTAAGTATAAAATTGCAAGGCAAGGAATGAACTCAAAGGAAGGTATACAAATGAAATATGATTTTAACAAGATAATAGACCGTCGCGGCAAGGACTCAGTGGCAGTGGACCTGGACGACATGTTCGGGATCTTCAACGTCGAGACAAAAGAAGGCTTCGACCAGATCCCGCTGTGGATCGCGGACATGAACTTCGACACAGTCCCGACCATACCCGAGGCAATGATAGAAAGAGCAAAGCATCCGCTGTATGGTTACTTCGCGCCGAGAGAAGAATATTTCAGCGCGATCATCGACTGGCAGAAACGCCGGAACGGAGTGACAGATCTAAAGCCGGAGCATATCGGCTATCAGAACGGAGTGCTCGGCGGCGTGATCAGCGCGCTCAGGATCCTCTGCTCTGAAGGCGACGGCGTCCTCGTGAACTCCCCGCTCTACATAGGATACACGGAAGTCCTTGAAAACAACGGATTCGATATCGTCTGCAGCGATCTCAAACTCGACGAAAACGGCATCTGGAGGATGGACCTCGAAGATATGGAAAAGAAGATCGTCGAGAAAAAGATCCACGCCGCGATCATGTGCAGCCCGCACAATCCATGCGGCCGCGTGTGGGAAAAATGGGAGCTCGAAAAAGTCATGGAGCTCTATAAAAAACACGACGTATTCGTGATATCAGATGAGATCTGGTCAGACCTGACGCTCCCGGGCTATCAGCACATCCCGACCCAGTCAGTCTCTGAAGACGCGAAAAACCGCACCATCGCCCTCTACGCGCCGTCGAAAACATTCAACCTCGCCGGCCTGGTGGGGAGTTACAGCATCATCTATAACACGTACCTGAAGGACCGCTTCGAAAAGCAGTCGTCACTCTCAGCCTACAACAACATGAATCTGCTGTCGATGTATGCGCTGATCGGCGCATATAAAGAAGAAGGGCATGAGTGGCTTACCGAGCTTCGCGCAGTAATGGAAAAGAATATCGACTACGCGATCGGTTATATCGATGAGCATTTCAGCGGGGTGACCGTGGCGAAACCGCAGGGAACATACATGCTGTTCATCGACTGCGAAGACTGGTGCCGCGAGCGCGGGAAGACCATGGACGAGCTGGTGAACAGCGGCGTCGAGTACGGGATCATGTGGCAGGACGGAAGGATATTCCGCGGACCTTACGCGATCAGACTCAACCTCGCGCTGCCGTATTCGCGCGTGAAAGAAGCGTTCGAGCGGATGGATAAATACGTGTTCAACAAATAAAGTGTCGCGTTATTCGGGCGAAAAACGCAGCAGAAACACATTTATTCGATCGAATAATGCGGTTTGCTATTATGCTTTAAACAGATCGGCGACGAATTTCCCGACGCTCTTCATGTCGGTCAGGTCGATATTTGTGATGCCTTTCAGCATAGGCAGCTTTTTCTTTATCGTCTTCTGGAATTCGGATTCCGTGAATTTGCGTACCCATTTCAGGTCATCTTCATCGATCCTTCCGGTGTAGATATTTTCCATTACAGCGATAGTGATCTCACCGATGGCGCCGCTGAACACAGCAGTCACTACGGCGTTGATCGCGTTTCCGACTCCGGGCAGCGTGGCCTTGAGCGACGACACCGCGGCCCTCGCCGGTATGGACACAGTGCCGCATTCGACGATCGTTCTGATGAGGCTCGAGTCCTTCGAAGAGACACCGTAGATCTTCGCGATGCCACGCACGAGAGCAGTCTGCGCGGGGACAAGTATCACTTCATCAGCGACAGGGATCGGCGACGCGCCGACAGCGGCGGATCCGGCAGTAACGGCGGCGGTGAATCCGTGCGCCATCCTTCTTTTCACGCCGAGTTTGTAATCCATGACCGCGCTGTCAACCATGCGGAGAGCTTCAGGCGTCAGGTCGATAGTCTTGTCGACGAGCTTCTCGAGCCCGTACGGCGGTACGACCGTCGTCTCATTTATCGGCATCTCCTTCGCGACCACAGAGATCACACCTCTGACATTGATGCGGCCTTTGCCGTATTTCTGTATCTGGCGGTAAACGATATCTTCGAATTCATCACGCTGCGGCTCGGAGTACGACTTCGTCAGAACGACGATCACCGGGATGTCCTTCCAGAAACGCGTCACGCCGCGCAGCAGTTTTATATTGTCCTCGAACAGTCGGGCAGACATCGCGTCCACGCAGTACCAGATCATGCTGACGCATTTCTCCGAATTCTCATCATCGAGATTTTCCTTCATCCATTTCTCGATCTGCCGCCTCGCGCTCGTCTGAGAAAGATGGCTGTATTCCATCCCCTTCGAATCGATCAGCCGGAACGGCACGCCGCCGCCTTCGTAGATGTCCATCTTATCCGTGCCGCGTTCGCCGAGCGATATCCTTGCGACATCGTTGTCGAGCACCGCGTTTATCAGTGTGCTCTTGCCGACACCTGAGTTGCCGAGCAGCAGTACATTCGCCATATCTTTTTTCATCGAAGAGGCCTCCTTTTCTGACTGATCTTATGATCTGATTATACCATTATTATTCATTCGCGGATATTGCAGAAAAAGAAGCGCATGAGGCATATTATGCTATAATAAAAGAAAAATCAAAATGGAACTTGGAATGGGAGAAACAAAATGAAGTACAGAAATCTTGGAAACACAGATCTGAACGCGTCAGTAGTAGCGTTCGGCACATGGGGCATCGGAGGCGGAAGCGTCTGGCAGGACACTACGCTTGAAGAAAAAGGTGTCGGGGATATCCTCGACGCTGCTTCGGACTGCGGCATAAACTATATCGATACCGCGCCTGTCTACGGCATGGGCGACAGCGAAAAGCTGCTCGGGAAAGCGCTGAAGACGCGCAGGAATAAATTCTTACTGCAGACGAAATGCTCGCTCAACTGGAGAGTAGACGGCGGGAACTTCCATT
>CALDNM010000102.1 GCA_937915045.1 uncultured Clostridia bacterium | reverse complement strand
GCTTTGAGTTCGGAGACCATTACGACAAGATGGGCATACGTTCCTCGCAGACATGCGAACTCATTTTCAATGACGTGCACGTACCGAAGGAAAATCTCCTCGGACGGCGCAGCAAAGGTTTCAATATAGCGATGGCAACTCTTGACGGAGGCCGCATCGGCATCGCGTCTCAGGCGCTCGGCATAGCTCAGGGCGCGTTCGAAGCCGCGGTCGAGTACTCGAAAGAGAGAGTACAGTTCGGTATGCCTATCGCGTTCCAGCAGAACACATCGTTCAAGATCGCCGACATGGCGACTAAGATAAGAAACGCGAGGTTCCAGATCTACAGCGCGGCTGAGATGAAGGAAGCTCACGAGGATTACGGCGAGTATTCAGCGATGGCGAAAATGTACGCGTCTGACATAGCGCTCGAGGTATGCAACGACGCTCTTCAGATATTCGGCGGGACCGGTTATCTCAAGGGGATGGACATCGAGAGGATGTACAGAGACGCGAAGATCACCACTATATATGAAGGAACAAATGAGATCCAGAGAGTCGTCATAGCGTCGAAGATACTCGGAAGGCCTCCTAAGCAGGCCGGCGGAGGCGGAAAGATGACGCAGGGTCCTATCACGGGCCGCCGCAAAAATGTCATCTTCAAAGGCTCCGATCAGGAGTGCGTCGATCAGCTGGTCGAGGCTCTCAAGGAAGACGGTTATGACTTCACGGTCGGTATCGATCCTTACACGCCTATAGTCGAAGCTGACAGAGTAGTCAGCGCGGGCAAGGGCATCGGATCCAAAGATAATATGAAGCTCATCGAAGCGTGCGCGGTACAGGCGGGAGCGGCTGTCGGGTCATCGAGACCTGTCGCCGAGACTCTCAAGTACCTGCCGCTCAACAGATATGTCGGCATGTCAGGGCAGACCTTCAGCGGGAACCTGTACATCGCGTGCGGCATCTCCGGAGCGGGCCAGCACCTCAAGGGCATCAGGACAGCAACGACTATCGTCGCTATAAACAAAAATAAAAATGCTCCTATTTTCAAGAACGCGGACTACGGCATAGTGGGCGATCTCATGAAGATCCTTCCTCTGCTTACGAAGGCGCTCGACAATGGCAAGCCAAAGAAACCGGCTCCTGTCAGACAGAAGATGGACAGGCCTACTATACACAAAGAAGCTCCGCCTTA
>CALDNM010000101.1 GCA_937915045.1 uncultured Clostridia bacterium | reverse complement strand
CAGTTAAAGAACATTGAAAAATACACAATTTGTATTTGACAATATGAGGAGAGAAGAATGCAGATCGCATCAATTATATTTATGGCAGTCATAGCGGTGCTCGTCATCGTGCTGATAGTCATTGTAGTCGGATCGAAGAAAGAAACGGCGGAGAGTGTCAGGAGCAGTGTGCTCGATATGGCAGGGCGCATACAGGACAGTGACAGGAATTCATCAGAGATGCTCGATAAAAGACTGAAGGAGACCGCTGACCTGCAGGACAAAAGAATGAAAGAAAGCAATGATCATGTCGACGCGAGGCTTGGAGATATGTCCAAGAGGATAAGCGACATGGCTTTCGAGAATGAGCAGAAACTCGAGAATGTCAGGAAGACTATGGAGACGAAGATCTCCGCTCTTCAGGAGGACAACAACACGCAGCTCGAGAAGATGCGTGAGACAGTCGATGAAAAACTTCAGAAAACACTTGAAGAGCGAATTTCAAAATCATTTGAAATGGTGAATAAAAGCCTTCAGGAGGTTACTGACGGTATAGGCGCTATGAAAACTATCGCGAAAGACGTCAACGGACTTTCGAATGTGCTTTCAAATGTCAAGACGAGAGGGATCGTCGGCGAAATACAGCTTGGAGCTATACTAAAGGAGATCCTTTCCCCTGAGCAGTACGAGGAGAATGTGAATACAGTAGGACACGGACAGAACCGTGTTGAATTCGCGATAAAGCTTCCGGGAGAAGGGAGCGATGTAGTATATCTCCCTATCGATTCAAAATTCCCGGGAGAGACATATCAGCAGTATAAAGACGCGCTCGATTCCGGAGACAAGCAGGCTATAGACAGCGCCGGCAAAAAACTTGATACGGTTATCAAGTCCGAAGCGAAGGATATACATGACAAATACATTGAACCGCCGCAGACTACCGATTTCGCGATCATGTTCCTGCCGTTCGAAGGACTATACGCGGAAGTCATAAACCGCGGGTTCGTAGAGACATTACAGAAAGATTATAAAGTCGTGATATCAGGACCGACGACGATGTCAGCGCTTTTAAACAGTCTCCAGATGGGATTCAAGACGCTCGCGATACAGAAACACACGAGTGAAGTATGGAATACGCTTTCGGCGGTCAAAACAGAGTTCGGCAAATTTACCGATACTCTTCTTTCGGCGCAGAACAAGATAACCAAGGCAAACGACGATCTCGGCAAACTTATAGGCACGAGAACGAATAAGATAAATAAAAGGCTTGAAGAAGTATCAGAGATGAGCGAAGCAGAAGCACAGGATGTCCTCGGCACGGGAGCTCTTGCAGGGTTCAGCAGAGAGAGCGCTATCGATGCTTCGTTCGAACAGCAGACAGGAGAGGACTGATGTCCATGGATATATACGCTATAGGAGACCTGCATCTCTCCCTCAGCCCGGATGTCGATAAGCCTATGGATGTTTTCGGGGAAGGCTGGGTCAATCATCCGGACCGTCTCAGAGAAGCATGGGGAAATGTCATCGATGAAGATGACACGGTCATCATACCGGGAGACATATCGTGGGCTCTTAAACTTGACGGTGCTATGCCGGACCTTGAATATGTAGATTCACTTCCCGGTCATAAAGTCATTATAAAAGGGAATCACGATCTGTGGTGGACGGGGATCACAAAACTAAATGGACTTTTTGAAAGTATCACGTTCCTGCAGAATACCACGTATACTATCCCTGATACAGGTATCAGCATTTGCGGTACCAGAGGATGGATATCGCCGGGCACGGAGGGATTCGATTCACAGGACAATAAAATATACAACAGGGAGACCATGAGACTTGAGCGTTCGCTGAAAGCGGCAAAAGATCAGGCTGCTGAAGATATAATAGGAGTCATGCATTATCCGCCGACAAACGATAAAAAGCAGAGCTCCGCGTTCACGAAACTGTTTGAGGAATATGGAGCTTCTACTGTCGTTTACGGACACCTGCACGGGCGAGAATCGTTCGGATGCGGTATACAGGGAGTTCTTAACGGCGTTGATTATAAACTGGTATCGCTTGATTATCTGGACTGCGTACCGGTAAGAATAAGACAGGAGGTAAAAAATGATCGATAGAGTTACAATAATCGTTACCGACAGTCTGGGAGTGGGAGCGCTCCCTGATGCCGATAAATTCGGCGACGCGGGCGCGGATACTTTTGGACATATACTCGACAGTGTGCCTCATCTTGACATTCCAAATATGATAAGACTCGGGTTCGCGAACATAGACGGCTGTGCCGGAGGAAGACTGAAAACCTGGAGTCCGGAAGGCTCGTTCGGAAAATGCCGTGAAGAGTCAAAGGGGAAGGACACGATCACCGGGCACTGGGAGATCGCTGGTATATACACGGAAACACCGTTCAAAACTTATCCGAACGGATTTCCAAAAGAATTCATCGAAGAATTCGAGAAAGAGATCGGGACTGAAGTCATCGGGAACTATCCTGAATCAGGGACTGTGATAATCGAAAAATTTGGGCCTGAACATGAAAAAACAGGAAAGCCGATAGTGTACACATCCGCGGACAGTGTATTCCAGATAGCGGCGGATACTGATGTTATACCGCTCGAAAAGCTTTACGAAATATGTGAAACAGCGAGGAAGCTCCTGCAGGGCAAATGGGCATGCGGAAGAGTCATCGCAAGACCTTATATAATACAAAACGGGAAACGTGTGCGTACTTCAGACAGACGTGACTACGCTGTGGCGCCTCCTCAGGAGACATTGCTCGACAAAATAGAGGATGCCGGGAAACCTGTGGTGGCTGTCGGTAAGATACATGATATATTCGACGGACAGGGCATAACAGGTTTCCCG
>CALDNM010000100.1 GCA_937915045.1 uncultured Clostridia bacterium | reverse complement strand
CGTTCATCTCGTGCCAGAATTCCTGGCCGTCGAGCCAGTAACGCGATATGTCGTTCAGCACTTTTTCTCCTTCGTGTCCGAACGGCGCGTGCCCGATGTCGTGTCCCATGGCGATCGCCTGCGTGAGCTCGCTGTTGAGCCCGAGGTAATTCGCGATCGTGCCCGCGACTGAGGATACGTGCAGCACGTGCTCCATGCGAGTGCAGATATGATCGTTCTCGATATTCGGGAACACCTGCGTCTTATGCTTCAGTCTCCTGAAGGCGAGGCAGTGCAGTATGCGTGTCGTATCGCGCGCGAACTCGCTCCTGATATCATTGCCGCGGTCCGGTATCCTGCTGCTTCGCGCTGTCAGTCTGTCCCAATCCGGATGACCGGGAAACGCGGCTTCGCTTTTGAAACTGTTTCTTGCCATTTCGTATTCTCCTTGTGTGATCGCAGCCAGTCCCGAGCTTCTCATGATCATAGCTTTCTCGGGCTGTCTTGATCATCTCAGCTTCACGGACTTTCCACGCTTATCCTCTATTTTAACTTATAGGGCGGCTTTAATCAATGCCGCGCGAAATATAAAAGGGCAGCCGCAGGATTGACAAATACTGGAAATCAAAATATAATGGAAGAAATTACCAACTGCCGCTTCGCCGTTTTACGCACGGAGGGAGACTAAGGGAGGAAAAAGAATGTCGGATCAGAAAGATACATTACTGCATATGCGAAAAGAACTTCTCGCGCGGATCGCCGCGAATCGCCGCTCGCTGAAGAAGATGCCGGAAGGTGACTATTATTACTGGGATCATTATCCGGATGGGAAAAGAGTGAGGCAATCAGCGGCAGGAGATGAGCGAATGATATATGCTTTAGCAAGGAAGAGTTTCTTGGAGAAGGCCATAAAAGCGGATATAAAACGTACGGAAGCACTGGATCGAGCGTTGAAACAGATACCCGAAGATGATGAAGAGTATGATCTTGATAAAAAAACTGCTTTTAGTTCATTACCAAAAAAGGGGTTCCTGTTCGCGGATGATCCGAGGGACTGGCTGCGGATCGTTCAGTCAGAGGATCAAGGAGAGTATTCAAAAAATAATATCCATCCTACAAATTCTGGGGTGATGACTAAATCAAAAGATGAAGCCAGGATAGGGAACCTCTTTGAAGCAAAGGGAATAGCGTACAGATATGAAAAAGCGTATGGTATGAATTTTTATCACAGAGGGAAAGGCTGCCGTGTCAATAAAATATTTCATCCGGATTTCACGATATACCCGGAGCATGCGGACCATATCCTTTGGGAACACTGCGGAGTGATGGACGATCCGGAATATTTTAAACGCCTGATGGCGCGGATTCAGATCTATTATGAGAATGGCTATACACTGTGGGATAATCTGATCCTGAGTTTTGATAACAGCAATGGGTCGTTCAACGAAGAGAGGATCAGGCTGCAGATCAAATTGCATTTTAACAAATGAAGGGAAGTGAAGGTGTCGTATGTCCAAATGCGTCAAATCGTATTTTATTTTGTGCTTTGGCACATTTTCGAAGAAGAACAAGGGGAAATCGAATGAAATGGTACGATTTTGACCGTTAAATGATCGAGGCAGTACTGGATAACGGAAATTGAGAGGCAGCGTAAAAATAAAACCAACTGATATGTATAATAATTTTGTTTTTTACTATTTTGGCACAAATAATGTGCCAAGGGACATCAAAATATGTGAATTGACGCATTTGGAGCAGATACCATGGAGCCTGGATTTCTGAATATTACAGTATTCGCAGTTTGGGTGAAAATCCTTTATTTTCTCACATTTATATTGTATAATTCACCTTGTATGCGAGGGTGGGCCTCGCGTATACAAAAGGGAGGAATCCATTATATGGACGGAAACAGTATGGCTGCACTTTGTGCCATTATACTGCTGGTGATCCTGAGCGCGTACTTCTCGGCGACGGAAACGGCGTACACGAGTATGAGCAGGATCAAAATGAAAAACGCCGCGAGCGACGGGGACGCGAAAGCGAAGAAGGTACTGAAGCTCTCGGACAATTATGACAAACTGCTGACCACGATACTGATCGGCAACAATATAGCGAACATAACGATGACGGCTGTCTCGACGACGCTGTTCATCAAACTGTACGGATCGCATCTCGGGCCTACATATTCGACGATCATCGTGACGCTGATCGTTTTGATATTCGCGGAAATATCACCGAAGACGCTGGCGAAAGAAGCTCCGGAGAGCTTCGCGAAATTCGCGGAACCGATGGCGCACGGCATCATGGTCGTGCTGACACCGCTGAACTGGCTTTTCGTCAAGTGGAAAAAACTGCTGGTGAAAATATTCAAAGTCGGCGATGAGAGAACAATAACAGAAGATGAACTGATCACGCTCGTTGACGAGGCCGAAAAAGAAGGCGGCATCGAAGCGGGACAGTCAGAGCTCATTCAGAACGCGATAGAATTCAATGACCTCGAGGCAGAAGAAGTAATGATCCCGAGAGTCGATGTGGTCGCGATAGATCTGGACCTCACAAAAAATGAGGTCGCGGAGATCTTCAAAAATACCGGGTTCTCAAGGATACCGGTATATGATGACGATATGGATTCCATTCTGGGGGTACTCAATCAGAAGGATTTTCATAACTATATAGCAGGTACCGGAAACACGATCTCGGACTTCGTGAAGCCCGTAGTATTCGTTGCCGGTTCTATGAAAATAGCGCTGCTCCTCAAAAAAATGCAGGCACTCAAAACGCACATGGCGATAGTCGTGGACGAATACGGAGGCACAGAGGGGCTGCTTACAATGGAAGACATAATCGAAGAGCTCGTTGGTGAGATATATGACGAGCATGACGCGATCATGTCGCAGGAAGTGACAGAACTTCAGAATGGTTCGTATAGAGTGATGTGCAACGCGAACCTTCCGAAAGTGTTCGACTACTTCGGGATCGAAGATGAAGTCGACGCGAATACAGTGAACGGATGGGTCGTTCTGTGTCTGGACAAACTCCCGGAAAAAGGAGATACGTTTGAGTACAGGACGGGACATCGGATATTCAAAGGAAGAGTCACAAAAGCTACAGATAAAAAGGCGCTCGAGATCAATATAGCCGTTGAGCACGTCAGTGACGAAGAGGCGGAAGAAAAAAAGAGCGAGTAAAAACACGCGCGGCGCGAAAGAGCGCTGACGAAACAGGAGGAACCAATATGGGATTTATGGAAAAGATCTTCGGAGATCTCAATGAAAAAGAGGTCAAGAAGGTCGCGAAAATAGTAGATCGGATCGAAGAATTTGATGAAGAGACGGCAGCGCTGACAGACGAAGAGCTGAAAGCGAAAACACCGTTCTTCAAAGAGAGACTCGCGTCAGGAGAAGAAGACCTTGACGATATACTGCCGGAAGCATTCGCGGTGGCCAGAGAGGCCGCGTGGAGAGTCCTCGGTATGAAGCCTTTCAGAGTCCAGCTCATGGGCGGCGTCGTCATGCATCAGGGACGTATCGCCGAGATGAAGACTGGTGAAGGTAAGACGCTGGCGGCGACACTTCCGGTGTACCTGAACGCGCTGGAAGGAAAAGGCGTACACGTAGTCACAGTCAATGACTACCTGGCTAAGCGAGACATGGAATGGATGGGCAAGATCTATACGTTCCTTGGACTCAAGATAGGATGCGTCATCCACGGCATATCCGATGAAGCGAGAAGAGCAGCGTATCAGGCTGATGTCACATACGGTACAAACAACGAATACGGATTTGACTATCTGCGCGACAACATGGTCATATATAAGGAAGACATGATGCAGCGCGAGCTCAATTACGCTATAGTCGATGAGGTCGACTCCATCCTCATAGATGAAGCCAGGACACCTCTCATCATCAGCGGCCAGGGCGACAAGAGCACAGTGCTCTATGCTCAGGCTGACAGATTCGTGCGCACACTGCATGGCGGTATCAAGGACGAGAACGATCCGAAGGATGAACCGGACGATAAGTACGGAGATTACGTCGTATTCGAGAAGGACAAACAGGTCGCGTTCACAGATGCCGGCATACATAAGTGTGAGGAATTCTTCAAGATCGATAACTTCGCGGATCCGGAAAACATGGAGATAAACCACCATTGCCAGCAGGCGCTGAAAGCTCACGCGCTGATGCACAGGGATATCGATTATATAGTAAAGGACGGCGAAGTCATAATCGTCGATGAATTTACAGGAAGGCTGATGTTCGGCAGGCGTTACAGCGACGGACTGCATCAGGCTATAGAACAGAAGGAAGGCGTGAGCGTCCGCAGCGAATCAAAAACACTCGCGACGATCACACTCCAGAACTACTTCCGTATGTACCAGAAGCTCGCGGGCATGACAGGTACAGCGAAGACAGAGGAAGATGAGTTCAGAGACATATACAACATGGACGTTGTCGTGGTACCGACAAACAAACCGATGGTCAGAGAAGATGACCCTGACGCGATATTCGCGACGGAAAAAGGCAAGTATCACGCGATAGTCGAAAAGATCCTGGCCGCGCACGAGACAGGGATGCCGGTACTGGTCGGTACGATATCGATCGAAAAATCCGAGATCATAGCGGATATGCTGAGCAAGCGCGGCGTCAAGAATTTCAGCGTACTGAACGCGAAGCAGCATGACAAAGAGGCCGCGATCATAGCGGAAGCCGGAAGAAAAGGAGCGATCACGATCGCTACGAACATGGCAGGCCGTGGTACCGATATCATACTCGGAGGCAACCCGGAATTCGAAGCGCTCAAAGAACTTGAGAAAGAGGGCTTCTCCGCGGACGCGGTGAACGAGGCTAACTCACTCGCTAAGACAGACGATCAGGAGATCATCAACGCGAGAAAGAGATTCGAAGAGCTTCACGACAAGTTCAAGGAAGAACGTAAAGAAGAGCAGGAGACGGTGAGACAGCTCGGCGGCCTCTGCATCATAGGAACAGAAAGACATGAATCCAGACGTATCGACAACCAGCTGAGAGGCCGTTCCGGACGTCAGGGAGACCCTGGACTCACGCAGTTCTGTATATCGCTTGAGGACGATCTGATGAGGATGTTCGGAGGCGAGAGAATGAAGAATGTGGTCGACAAACTCGGCGTCGCGGAAGACGATCCGATCGAGTCGGGCATGGTATCAAAAAGCATCGAAAACGCTCAGAAGAAAGTTGAAGGCAGAAACTTCTCGATACGTAAATACGTGCTCCAGTACGACAACGTCATGAACAAACAGCGTGAGATCATATACGAGCAGCGCCGTATGGTGCTCTTCGGAGAGGACCTCAAATCGTACATCATGGGCATGGCGAAAGAACTCATAGAAGCTACGATCGACCCGATAACTATGGCGTCGAAATTCCCGGAAGAATGGGACTATGACGCGCTGAACAAGAATCTCAAAAAGATATGCCCGAGATTCAAGGGCGTGCATTACGACGACGAGGATTTCCGCGGCATGGACGAAGACGTGCTTCATGAGGATATCATGAATATGTTCGACGATCTCTATACAGACAAGGAAAAAGAGGTCGGCGAGGAGACGATGCGTGAACTCGAGAGGATGATCCTCATCAGAGTCGTTGATAATAAATGGATGGATCACATCGACGCGATGGATCAGCTCAAGAACGGTATCGGCCTGAGGGGACTCGGCGGACAGGATCCTGCGGGAGCGTACGCTGACGAAGGATTCGCGATGTTCGAAGAGATGATCAACGCGATCAAGGAAGAAACAGTAATGTTCTGTTACAACGTCACGGTCGAGACACAGACCGCGAGGAGGAACGTTATCGGTTCAGGCGAAGGCCACAAGGACGAGTTCGACGAGAGCGAGCTGGCCGAAGACGGCATGATAGAATACGAAGGAAGCGGCACGACAAGCATCCCGGGCGAGCAGGGAATACCTGACCGTGAGGAGAAGCAGACGCCGTTCAAGCGTGAACACCCGAAAGTCGGAAGGAACGATCCGTGCTGGTGCGGCAGCGGTAAAAAGTACAAGTATTGCCACATGGAGTCGGATCTCAAAGAAGAGCAGAACGATAATTAGAGCAATATCGAGAAGCCGAACAGAAACAGAAAAGGAAAATCAATGCAGACAGAAGAAATAAAAATGGACCTGCCTAATTTACAGGTAAGGCTAAAAGAGGCAGGTGAGTCCCTTTGACCCGGCTTCGGTGTCGAAGGAAATAGAAGCGCTCGGGAAGAAGTCCGAGCAGCCGGGATTCTGGGACGATCGTGAGACCGCGCAGAAGACCATGCAGGAGAAGAAGCGCCTCGAAGACAAGATGAGTGAATACGATTCGCTCACAGAGAACCTGGAAGATCTTGAAGTCATGATATCGCTCGCCGAAGAAGAAGGACTGGCGGCCGGGACTCCGGAAGGCGATCAGATGGCGGATGAGATCACTGAAGCGTATGACAAATTCGTACGGAACGAAGAAGCGTTCAGGATAGAGATCCTGCTTACGGGCGAGTACGACTCGAACGACGCGATCCTTACTGTGCATGCTGGATCCGGCGGGACCGACGCGCAGGACTGGGCGGGACTGCTGCTTCGCATGTACACAAGATGGGCTGAGTCGAAAGGCTATAAAGTCAGCGTTGCGGATATGCAGGACAATGAAGAAGGCGGCATATCGAGAGCTACGATAATTGTGGCCGGCACGAACGCGTATGGATACCTTAAGACGGAAAAGGGAGTGCACAGACTCGTGCGCATATCGCCGTTCGATTCTTCTGGAAGAAGACACACTTCGTTCGCGGCGGTAGAAGTCATGCCGGAGATGGATGACGACATAGATGTCGAGATAGATCCGGAGGATATAAGGATAGATACGTTCCGTGCTACGGGCAAGGGCGGCCAGAAAGTCAACAAGACAGATTCGGCCATCAGGATAACACATATCCCGACAAACATAGTTGTCAGCTGCCAGAATGAAAGATCGCAGTTCCAGAACAAGGACATGGCGATGAGGATCCTGAAATCCAGACTGATAGAGCTCAAGGAACAGCAGCACAAGGAAGACCTCAAGGAACTCCACGGAGACTTCAGTCAGATCACGTGGGGAAGCCAGATAAGGTCTTACGTATTCCAGCCGTATACGATGGTAAAAGATCATCGCACGGGCGCGGAAGTCGGGAATGTAGACAAAGTACTCGACGGAGATATAGATTACTTTATCAATGAAAAACTGAAGAAAGCGGATGCCTGAGTCAAAGACACGGGGACCGTTTCAAATAATGTATCGCGGGAGCAGAAGACCGGCAGCTTTCGGGACAAGGGATGAGAACAAGCGAGCCGGCCATCAGGAGGAAAGAAAATGATCAAATTTCAGGGATACCAGGTAGAAAGCCTGAATTTCAAAAATGTTGAGGAAAAGGACGATAAAATCGAACTTGGGATAAACTCGACGCACAGCGTGAGTTACAACTACGATGAAGAGATCTGCATAGGCAGAGACACGATCACGATCGAGGACAAGGACGATCCTGATAAGTTCAGTATGGAAGTCGTTGTACTGAGCAAATTCTCGATAGACAGGACAGACAATCAGAAAACACTTCATGTCGAATCATACAAGGAAGCGTTCCCGTTTGTGAGAACTACGGTAGCTGCTATTATGATGAACTGCGGCATGCAGCCTCTGTATCTGCCGCCGGTAGAGATGAAAGAAGAGGATGTCGTTGTCAGCGGAGACATGAACTAAAATGGGAAAGATCACTACAGTACTTTACGATTACGACGGCACGCTCATGGACACGAACCAGATCATCGTCGATTCATGGCAGCACACGTTCATGACTCTTGAAGGGAAGAAACACCCGGAAGAAGAGATATACGCGACATTCGGTGAGCCGCTGCGCGATTCGATGGAGGCGATGTTCCCGGATCAGGATCCGGACAAGGCCGTCGACATTTACCGCGAATATCAGTATGGGCATTACGAATCACAGATCAAAATGTGCCCGAACGCCATCGTCATGCTTACAATGATAAAAGCGGCGGGATATAAGTCCGCGCTCGTGACGGCGAGGCTGAAGTATACGACGATGAAGGGCCTGGAGAAATTCGGACTCGAGAAGTTTTTCGATACGATAGTGACGTGCGACGAATGCGAGAAATCAAAACCGGATCCGGAGCCGGCGCTGACAGCGCTGAGGCAGCTGGGAGCAAAGCCGGAAGAAGCAGTAATGCTGGGTGATACGATCAATGACATCAAGTGCGCGAAAAACGCGGGCGTGATCAGCGTGTTTGCAGGATGGGCTAAAGCCGATTCCGCGAGGAACGCTGAAGGAGCGGACGCTCCGGATCATGAGATCGACGATCCGATGCAGATGCTGGGACTCGTGAATTCGCTATAGAAAGCTCAAAGCAAAAAAGAAAATAAAGGGCCGCGGATATTCACCGCGGCCTTTTTGCGTTACTAAAATATTTCGAGTCGAAGCAAAACTTCTCGTCAGCGCGTGATCACTTGACCTTACGCGTATACACCGACCAGCACTGTGTCGAGGAGCTTATGCAGCTTCTGGCGGCAGAACTCTTCGGAGTACGTGCTTATGTGTGTCCACTCGAACTGAGTCACGAGGTATACACCCATATATATATCTTCGATCTCGTCGACAGTGAACCCAGGCTTGTAACGGCCCTGGTCGATCGCTTCGCGGATCAGCTGTTTGAAAATGCTGATGATGCCAAGACGAACTTTGTAGATCGGGCTCTCCTTGCATGAGTTCAGGTACGTCAGTCTTCTTGAAAGATTGATGAACGGAAGACCGTCAAGTACCAGGAATTCGATGAGAGCGCGAAGTTTTTTTTCACTGTCGGGCTCATCTTTGAGCTCGTTTGCCAGGAGTTCGTGCATCAGGTCGAGCTCGCTTTCAGCCGTCCCGAGAAGCAGACTTTCTTTATTTGGAAAATAATTATAGAAAGTCGCCTTGGAGATGTCGGCTTTTTCAGCTATGTCTTCTATCATCGTCCCCTCATAGCCTTTGGAATTGAACAGACGGCGCGAGGCCTTCAGAATACGCTGCCTGCATTTGATCTTATTGGATTCTCTCCGCGTGGTAACCATGTTTTCACCTCACAGAACATCGGATAGTTACAACGATAATGTGTTTTTTAGATTCTTGTTCCATTTTACAACGAGAGTTCACTTTTTTCAAGCGTTATTATACTTGACACCAAAATTAGAGAAAGGTATAATTTAGTCCATAGACAATAGTCAGAAAATTAAAAATAAAATCGTGATCGGGGAAGGAATGGTGATGCTATGGAACCTGATAGTGAACGAGGAGGCTACAAAGTATACGGATACAGATGGGTCGTTCTGTCTGTTTACGCGTTGAACAATGTACTTATTCAAGTAATGTGGACAACATTCTTTTCGATAACGACGATAGCCTGGCAGTATTACGGCTTCACCGATTCAGTGAAAGGCGAGAGCGCCATCAGTATGCTTTCGGTCATATTCATGATCGGGATGGTCATCCTGTCGGTGCCTGTCATGTGGATATTCGAGAGATGGGGATTCAAAAAAGCGGTAGGCCTTGGCTGTATAATAATGGCGATAAGCGCGATAGCAAGAGGAGTTTTCGGGACATCGTACATGGGACTGATCATTACGACGATCGGCTTTTCGATAGCCCAGCCATTTATCCTGAACTCACCGGGAATGGTCGCGGGACGCTGGTTCCCTGAAAATGAAAGGGCGACAGCAAACAGCGTGGCACTGCTCGCGGGATATGCCGGCATGTGCGTCGGACTCCTGCTTACACCTACATTTCTCGGAGCCATGGGCATCAAGGGCATACTTATGCTCTACGGATGGCTGTCAGTCGGAGGCGCGGCACTGTTCCTGATCTTCGTAAAAGAAAGACCGGCAACTCCGCCTTGCGCGGAAGAAGATGTTATCAGATCGGATTTCAAAGACGGACTGAAACACGCGCTCAAGCAGAGAAACTATGTTGTCAGCGTTATCGTGTTCTTCTGCCTGCTGGGGGTGTTCAATACATTCTTCACAGACATAGAACAGCTGATGAAAACATTAGGAGGAAATATAAGCTCGACAAAGGTCGGGCTCCTTGGAGTCATGATCCTTGTCGTCGGGATAATCGGAAGCTTGATACTTTCGATGATCTCAGATAAAGATAAAGAAAGAAGAAGGCTGAGATACATAATAGGAGCGAACATCATCGGATGCGTCGGGCTTCTGCTGTACTCGGTACTGAACGGATTCGGCGGGATGCTGGCGGCATCACTGATCTACGGATTCTTCACGATAGGAAGCGCGCCTGTATTACTGCAATACGCCGCGGAGTCATGTTATCCGACAAGCGAAGGAACTTCGGAGGGACTTCTCATCTGGGCAGGCAATGTCGCCGGAGCGTTGTTCGTCGGAGGGGCATCGCTGCTGAAGGGGAATTACATGCTTATGTTCTGGCTGTTCGTGGTAGTAACGGTCATCGCCGTGATAATAATGTTCATGGGCAAAGAGGTCAGATTAGGCAAAGTAATGAAATAGACAACTATTAACACTAAAGCATAAAGAGAAAATCACAGGAGGAAAAAATTATGGTTAAGACATTAGATGACATCAATATGTCGTACGCGTTCCCTGAAGTCGCTTTTGATGAGGATTATATCCTCGCGACATATCAGTGCAATGTACCTACGAGCGATATCGAAAAACTCGCTCTTGCCATCGCTGATGAGCAGACAACGGGTACATGGATCAAGGTGTCTCATGAGACTGATGATAAAAAGAAAAAATTCGGTGGAAAGATCACGGCTATCTACGAGCTGCCTGATACCGGCAACGATATGGTAGTGCCGCAGGCTCCGCCGATGCACATCATCCAGATCGCGTATCCGAAGGCGAATATGGGAACGAGTTTCCCGATGATACTTTCGACACTGTTCGGAAATATCTCGGCAAGCGGCCCGATCAAACTGATCGATGTAGCATTCCCGAAGAGTTATCTCGCTGAATTCACAGGCCCGAAGTTCGGAGTCGAAGGCATCAGAGATGTGCTTGGCGTAAAGGACAGACCTCTTGTAAACGCGATGATAAAACCGAATACAGGCTGGACTCCTGAAGAGGGTGCGGATCTTTTCTATCAGGCTTCAAAGGGCGGCGTCGACATCATAAAGGATGACGAGCTCATGCCGTGCAATGAATCTTTCTGCCCGCAGAAGGACAGAGTAAAGCTCTTTATGGAAAAGGAAAAACAGGTCTTCGAGGAGACCGGAGAGCATACTCTCTACGCGACAAATGTCACTGATCGTATCGATAAAGTAAGGGACAACGCTTACCGCGCGATAGAGTACGGCGCGAACGCGATCATGATCAATACGTATACATCCGGATTCGGCACGCTGCAGATGCTGTCCGAGGACCCTAATATCAATGTACCTATCCTGGCGCATATCGACTTCGCGGGAGTTTACTGCGGATCGACATACACCGGCATGAGCGCTCCTCTTACGATCGGAAAATTCGTAAGACTCGCGGGCGGAGACATGCAGATCAACGGACATCCTTGGGGCAAATTCCCATTCCCGATGAAGACGCTGTCAAGGTGCTTCAGATTCTTTACGCAGCCTTGGTGGAACATCAAGCCGATGCTTTACCTGGTATCCGGAGGCACGAACCAGATGATGGTCGACAAGGCTATCAACGCGCTCGGTCCTGATATCGTCCTCGCTGCAGGCGGAGCTATCCACGGTCATCCGGAGGGGAGCGAAGCGGGAGCTAAGTCGATGAGACAGGCTATAGACGCTGCTATGCAGGGCATCCCTGTGGCTGAATACGCTAAGACTCATAAAGAGCTGGCGCAGATGGCTCAGATGCTCGGCGCGACCGTGAACTTCGATCTGATGAAATAAAACATGAAAGCTGATCTGTAAATAACACGAAACCGGATTTCATGAAAGAGGCAGTGTTCAGCAGAGAAGCATAAAACGAAACAACAACTGAAAAGCGGGCGGCCTTCGGGCCGCCTGAATTTAACGGACTCATAACTCACGAAAATATAAATCATGGAGTCACAGATCACAGACTCAGAAGTCACAGATCATGAACTTACAAGGAGACTAAAATGCAGAACAAAATGATCATATTCCTGGATTTCGATGGGACGATCACTTCGGAAGAAACTTTGACCGGCGCGCTGATGCATGTCATTCCAAAGGAGCAGCTTTACGACGCGGATCAGAAAATGAAGAACGGAGAATTGTCACTGGTCAAGGCTCTTCACATGGCGTTCGATACGCTGCCGGCAGACAATATACCGAAGATGCTCGAATATTACCGCTCCGTACCTCTTCGCGACGGATTCGCGGAATTCATGGATCTCGCGGACAGCATGGAGATCCCGGTCGTGCTGCTCTCCGGCGGCCTGGAGCCGTTTGTGAACGCGGTGCTCGAGCCGTATAAAGATCGATTCCTGGATATGTATTATGTGGATATCGATACAAGCGATGGATTTATGAAACTCTGCCCGGAACATGAGGGCGATGGATATCTCATGAAGAAGGATGAAGTAATGGCGGCTTACGATGCCGAATGCGTGATTTCTATCGGCGACGGCATCACTGACGGAACGATGGCGATGAAGTCGGATGTCTGTTTCGCGCGTGATGACCTTGCGAGGATGCTGGCCCACGCCGGCGCGCGTTTCTATATGTGGGATGACTTCACAGATATCAGCGCGAAGCTCGAAGAAATGTTCGGCTGAAGCGGCCTGGGATCAATGGACAGATGACACAGGCGCGCGACTCAATAAAAAGCAAAAGGGTTATCTAACTATATATAAAACAAAGTCGGCAGAAATGCCGATTTTGTATTACAATAGAAAAAAGCATGAGGACAGGACTAACTGTAAAGAGTCCGAAAATCACGAGGGCAGGTAGAAAAAAATCGCGAGGAGAAGACGCGAAAACTGGGAGGATAATCATGATAGAATCTGAGATCAAAGTGTCGCTCGAAGGCATAGATATGGATAAACTGATCGGACGAATAACGCGATTCGGGTTTACGCATAAGGAGAAAAAACGTGAGATCGACATCTACTATAACGGTGCCGGAGAACGCGATTTCAGGCAGACTGATGAGGCGCTGAGGATCAGGAAAGTCGAGATGCTTGGAGCAGAGGCTCAGGACAGCGCCGCGGATGAAGATCGGTCTTTCATTACATATAAAGGGCCGAAGATGGACGCGGAAACGATGACGAGGCTGGAACTACAGACCGGCGTGGATGATGGAGATACCGCGGACGCGATAGTAAAGGCACTGGGATTCAGTCCGGTATTCACGGTCGACAAGACGCGCGACGAGTACTGGAACCGCGACCTGCTGAAGGATCCTGAACTTTCGAGAAACTGGAATCCGGTGACCAAGCACGCGGTCACATTGTGTATCGACGATGTGCGTGGACTCGGTACGTTCCTTGAGATAGAGATCATGCTGAAGGACGCTAAGGGCGCGGGCGCCGCGAAAGCGAACCTGCATCAGCTGATGGATGTGCTTCAGCTGCCACAGGACAAAGCTACTGCGGTGTCGTATCTCGAGCAGCTGATGGCGCGGTGATCAAAGCGCAAAGATCCAAGCGCCGCGAACCAAGCGCAAAGATCCAAATGGCACGATCCAAGTGCCGCGAAAGGGCGAAAATCAAGGAATCGCATCAGGGCGTTGACAGGCGGCGAGACTCATTGATTATTGTCACAAGATCCAATGGGTTACAGCGATTCTGATCATATAATCAGCACTTTTTCCTCGAAATTTGCCTTTTTTAAGGGGCCCGACCGCGCAAACGTTGAAATTATTGTGACAATATATCAGCAGATATGATGTTTGGCACCGAAAATTTGCAAAATGGATATTAATGGATATTTTAATAGATTTAGCGGAGAAAAACAGCCTTTGATCGGCTGTTTTTTATTGTATTGACTAAAGCGCGGCTGTTAGGTATAATAAATTAGTTTGATAATCAAAGTAATTTCTAACAGGCCCGCGTGCCGGCGCAGGAGTTAAGAGAAACAGGCCCGCGCGATGGCGCGAGAAAATAAAAGGGAAAATTAAAAGGAGAAAACAATATGCTGAATGTAAGTGAGGTACTGGGAACGGAATATCCTATTATACAGGGCGCTATGGCGCGCATCGCGGACGCGGAGCTCGCGGCGGCGGTGAGCAGCGGCGGCGGCCTGGGGATCATAGCTTCGGGAGGCGAGACCGCCGACTGGCTGAGGACTCAGATAGACAAAGCGAGGGAGCTTACAGATAAGCCGTTCGGCGTGAATCTCATGCTGCTGGCTCCGAACATCAGCGAGCTGGTGGATGTGATCTGCGAAAAAAAGGTCAAGGTAGTGACGACGGGCGCCGGGAATCCGGGCAAGTATATGGCGAGACTCAAGGGCGCCGGAGTGAAAGTCATACCGGTCGTCGCGTCTGTGGCACTTGCTGTTAGGATGGAACGCGAAGGAGCCGATGCGGTGGTCGCTGAAGGAACTGAAGCAGGAGGACACATCGGCGAGATCACGACGATGGCGTTGACGCCTCAGGTCGCTGACGCAGTGAGCATACCGGTCATTTGCGCAGGCGGAGTCGCGGACGGAAGAGGCGCGGCGGCTGCATTTATGCTGGGAGCGAAAGGCGTTCAGGTGGCGACGAGGTTTCTGTCAGCCAAAGAGTGCAACATCGCGCAGGCCTACAAGGACGCGATCATCAAGGCGAAAGACACATCGACGACAGCAACAGGAAGAAGCACAGGACATCCGGTGAGATGCCTCAAGAATAAACTTACGAGAAAGGTACTGAAGCTCGAAGCGACGGGCGGCACAAGCGAAGAGCTCGACGCGATCTGCGCGGGCAGTCTTGCCGCGGCAGTACGCGACGGCGACGTAGATAATGGATCAGTAATGAGCGGACAGGTCGCGGGCCTCGTGAAGAAAGAGCAGCCGGCAGCCGAGATCATCAGAGATCTTTTCACAGACGCGGAGAGGATCTACAACGATCGCCGCGCGATATGCACGGAAACAATTTAAGGAGGATTTTCATGAAGTTAGGGATCGTTTTTTCGGGCCAGGGGGCTCAGTATCCGGGCATGGGCCTGGACCTTTATGAGAACTCCAGGGCGGCGCGCGATGTATTTGATGACGCCGGAGAAGAAGTCAAAAAGTGGTGCTTCCACGGTACAGCAGAAGAACTAAAGCAGACGCGCGTCACTCAGCCATCAATATATACAGTAACAATGGCGGCGTACGAGGCGTTTCTTGAAGCTGCGGCGGAAGCGGGGCTCGATGTCGAGATCGCGCGGGCAGACGCGCGGGAAAGCAAGAGCGTCGACATC
>CALDNM010000099.1 GCA_937915045.1 uncultured Clostridia bacterium | reverse complement strand
GCTGACCTTGGAGCGGCCGAGATGGAGAACGAAAAGGAAAAACTTACTTCTTCACTGAGTGCTGAGTCGGAGGCTTTGAGACAGAAGACAGAAGAAATAAAAGGCATCGAACGCGATTTCTTCGCGCAGGATAACGCGGTGGCGGTCATAGAAGGATCGCTGACAGATCATGAGGCGAGCGCGGGAAGACTTCAGTCCGAGATCGATTCTATAAACAGAGAGCAGACTTCGTCGGGAGAGAGGAAGTCATTACTGGAAGCGGAGGCAGGAAAACTCAGAGCCGAACTCGAGGATCTTGAGCGGTCCATAGGCACTATGTCAGATAAATATGATGCTGACAGCGGAGCGGCTGAAGTTTTTGATTCTGAAATAACAGAAGACAGGATAGCGCTCGGGGCTTTTGAAAGCGAGAAAAACAGCATAGATGTCATCGTTGACAAGACGAATGAAACAATAAAAGGATATGAAAAAGATAAAGCGGCAAAAGAAAATGAACTTGACGCGAAACGTGAAGAAAGAGGAACGCTTACTTCAAATGTGAAGGGGCGCGATGAGGAAACGGAAAAGAAACAAACCGAAAAAGCGGAGATCGACTCGAAGCTGACCGCGCTGCGCGGCGAAAAGAGCGGGGTCGTTTCCAGACTGGAAGCCAATACCGCGGAGAAGAGCGGACTGGATGAGGCATCGGCGGAGATACAGGATCAGAAATATCAGATGGAGATCCAGAAGACGAAACACGAAACTCAGCTGGAGAACGCAAAGGCCAAACTCTGGGATGAGTTCGAGGTATCGTATATACAGGCTGTGGACATGAGGAGTGAAGATTTCGTCATGAGCAGCGCTGTCAAAGAAAACCGCGAGATAAGAAAACGCATCAAAGAACTCGGTGACGTGAATATCGGTTCAATTGAAGAATACAAGACAGTCAGCAGGAGATATGAATTCCTGACATCGCAGAGATCTGATATCACAAGATCTACTGAGGAACTTGAAAAGATCATTTCGGATATGGACAGGATCATAAAGAAGAAGTTCAAAGAGAGCTTCGATCAGGTCACGGTCAATTTTGAGGAAGTGTTCCGTGATCTCTATGGCGGCGGACACGCGAGGATAACTCTGGAAAACACCGACGATCCATTTGAATCGGATATCGAGATCACAGCGCAGCCGCCGGGCAAACAGCTCAGACACATAAATCTCCTTTCCGGAGGAGAAAAGACAATGACTGCTATTGCTCTGATGTTTGCGGTACTCAAGACAAAGCCGACGCCGTTCTGTATACTGGATGAGATCGAGGCGGCTCTTGACGATCAGAACCTTGAGATATTCGGGAATTATGTACAGCAGTTCAAAGGCGTACAGTTCACGCTGATCACACATCAGAAGTCGACCATGGAACACGCGGATATAATGTATGGGATCACTATGCCTGAAGGCGGAGTGTCCAAAGTATATTCTTTGCAGATGGGAGACGATCCGCAGTTCGAAGAGAAGGCGGAAGTATAGATACGCGCCTGAGGCGCACAGGAGAAACAGTAAATGGCATTTAAAAAAGAA
>CALDNM010000098.1 GCA_937915045.1 uncultured Clostridia bacterium | reverse complement strand
AGTATGACGGCAATGAGATCATCTTCTACTACACAGCAAAGCAGGACGTGAGTTACACGGTTAGATACGTCGATAAGGATACGAAGAAAGATATAATAGATCCAGTAACAGTATCGAACAAGACATTCAATGAGACATATGAAGAGACTGCTCCGGCAATCACGGATTATACTGTAGTAGCACCTGACAAACAGAGCATCACGCTTGACGCATATGGCAAGGTTATAACATTCTTCTACACGAAGAATCCTACACCACCGCCGGCAAGCGACAAGTACACTCTGACGATCAACTATGTTGATGAGCAGGGGAACAAGCTTGCGGATAGCTATACTGATTCTATCGAATCGGGAACAGCGTATTCACAGGATTCACCTGTAATCACAGATTACAAGCTTAAGGACAGCGCGCAGGCTACAGTAGCAGGCACGATGCCTAAGGATAACGTGACGATCAATGTCGTATATACAAAGACGGCAGTGACACCGAACGATCCTAATAAACCTAATAAACCAAAGACACCGACTACACCAACGCCGGCGTCAGATAAGTCAGCAGATACCAGCGATAGCTGGAACGGCGGACTCTGGACTCTCCTCTTACTGCTTGGCGCAGCAGGAGTAGCAGCTCCGGCAGCACTCAGAAGAAAAGATTCTGAGGAAGACTAATTAGATAGAAAGCATAGAAATATGCTTTTCTATACCCTAAAAACCCTAATACCCTAACGAAAAAGCCCTTACCCGGGGCTTTTTCATTTGCAAACAAATGTTTACATTCTGTTCTTTTTATGGTATAATCTTGCAAGGAGTTTAAGAAAATCTGTTCAGTTATGCGAGATGCGTTATGGGAAAAAGAAAAGAACGTGAAGACAGGATACTGGTTTATATGGAGAAGTGCATCAGCGAGAAGGGGTATCCTCCTACGGTGAGAGAGATATGCACGGCTCTTGATGTGAAGTCAACTTCCACAGTCCATAAGGATCTCGAATCACTCGTTTCGGAGGGGCGCATCATCAAGGATCCGTCGAAGCCGAGAGCTCTTCAGATCATCAGTGATACTGAGGCAAGCAGCGCGAGCAGATTGCAGGACAGCACTGAGAGGACAGATGTCGTCGATGTACCTATAATAGGAAGGATCGCGGCAGGCACTCCGATACTCGCAGAACAGAATGTTGAAGACTCGTTCCCGCTGCCGTCAAGGTATGTAGGGCATGGCACGTATTTCATGCTGACGGTCCATGGAGAGAGCATGATAGAGGCCGGGATCATGGATGGAGACTACGTCCTTATCGAGCAGTCGGATACAGCTGAGAACGGCGATATAGTAGTCGCGATGCTGGACGGCTTCGAAAGCGAAGCTACGCTGAAGAAGTTCTATCGCGAAGAAGGACACATCCGTCTTCAGCCAGAGAACTCTTCGATGAGTCCGATAATCGTGAACGATGTGAAGATCCTTGGAAAAGCGAAGGGAGTCTTCAGGTACTTCCAGTGATAAAAAATTCTTGACATGAGTAATTTATGATTATATAATCATTATAATAAAATAAAAGTTAGAAAAAAGCACGGCGTAATGGGTATACGCTACGCAAAGCTATAGGGTTTAGTAGGGTTTTATTCAACAGGGTAATTTCATTATAATCAAGAAAACAACTAAATTGCCAGCTGCCAAGCAGAGTTATTTTTGCATGGCAGCTTTTTATTTATATAAAATGCCCACACGGAGGGAGTTGTTAAATTATGAAAAGAACAATGAAGGCGCAGATGTCAAACAGGATCGTTGCGGTAGTATTATCACTTGCAATGCTTCTTGTATTTCCGATCGTGTCGTTCGCGGACGTGTTCGCTGGCACAGAAGGCGCGGCTGAAAGTACTCAGACAGTACAGAGAGAAGAAAGTACAGCAGCTGAAAGCGAGAGCACAGCATCAGGCGAGGAGCAGGCGGCTGATAGCACTGAACAGACTAGCTCGGATCAGACTGCTGCGGAGACAGGATCTAATGACAGTACAGACAGCAGTTCTGACAGTACTGTGAACTATCCTCGTCAGACTTTTGAGGATCAGGTAAACGGAATGAAAGTAAATGTAGTCGCGCCTGAAGGAGCTCTTCCTGAAGGGACCACTATGGAAGTTAAGGCAGTCGCGAGCAGCGATGTGAAAGACTCTGTGGAAAAAGCGGCTTCAGAAGAGATCAAAGATATCCAGGCAGTAGATATCTCGTTCCATAAAGACGGGAAAGAGATCGAGCCTGAATCGGAGGTCACGGTACAGTTTTCAGGGCTCGATCTGGATGGAGATCAGATAGAAATATTCCATATCAAAGATAATTCTTCATCTGCTGAAAAAGTCGGTGAGAGCAAATCTATGACGAGCGCTTCGATCAAATCGGATCAGTTCTCAGTATACGTTTTGACAGGTACAGGACAGACAGGCTGGGATAAGACAAAAGCAGAGACTGAAGATACAGCATATACGATGCATGTGGGCGATAAGAAAACTATCGCTACAGATAATTTCAGCGGTACTTGGGTTTCAAGCGATCCGACAGTTGTAAGCTTAGAATCATCCACAGGACGTACCAATATCATTACTGCAAAAAAAGCAGGGAAATCGCTGATAACTTATACATATAATTGCAAGGACGCTAAGGGAAATCCAATAACAAAAACTGATAATTTTTATGTGACTGTGGAGGAAACGACGCATCAGGTATGCTTCTATATACTTCTCCCTGGCAAGAACGTCCCGGCGGACGCGAGCGCGCAGCCTGCGGCAAACTATTATCCTAGGAGCGGCGATGATTATTACAGCCTGACAGGAACGATAAGCGATGAAACTTACAATACCATAAAAAGCGGAAAAACCAGATATTACAGCATGAACGGGATAAGCTCCTCTCTTTACAGCATGGACTCGTCAACGAGCACAGCGATCAATACTTATCTTTCGAGTAAGTACGGCGCTGATGGCAAATGGGAGGTCGTATGGTATCTGCTGAAAAACGAATCCGATAAGTATCCGCATATCGACGGTTACGTGAAGAACGTGCCGGCGACGGTCACGTATCATTCGAATTATGATACAGACGTGACGAAGAAGTATACGGATATTGCGACGGGGACAAGTTATACGACGCTGGATTATACGGCGGTCGGGGATACGGATGCTGAGAAGCTTCCGACAAGGAGCGGATATACCTTCAAGGGATGGTCGACTTCAAAGTCCGATCAGGCAACGGTGACATATAAAGCGGGGGCTTCGTTCACACTCAAATCAGATACGGATCTTTACGCGGTATGGCAGGACGATAACAAATACAGTGTGAACTACAAGTTCGAGGCAGAGTCGGGATCTCTGATAACTGATCTTCCGGAAGGTGTGACTGCGCAGTGCCCTGGAACAAAAACAGGGTATTCGGACGATGATGTAGTCACGGCACCGACAACGGCATATAACGATATCGTTCAGACTGACAGCAGAGGACACGCGATCGGGACATGGTCATTCGTGAAATGGAATGAAAGTTCGCAGACAATAAAGAGCGGCGATGTCACTTTTACGGGTTACTGGAAGTTCACTGAGTATGAGAATATACCGTTCGATGTCGAGTACAGAGATATCGATACAAATGAAAAAATAGATACTACTATATCAGGTACCGGCACAGACGGAGAGGTCATAGGCTATGATTATCTGAATGCTCATAACGATATCCACGCGATAACAGGATATAACTATGACAGCGTTTCGCCGACGACTCTCAGCAGATACTGGAGAAGTGTACAGCCGACACTTCTGGCGGCAGATAACCTCCAGAATACGGAACCGAATGTCGCGGTAGTGTATTACAAGAAAATAAGCACTCCGCCGGCTGCAGCGAAGTACACGCTTACTATAAATTATGTCGATGAGCAGGGGAACAAGGTCGCGGACAGCTATACTGATTCTCTTGATTCAGGAGCAGCGTATTCGCAGGCTTCACCTGTCATCTCAGGATATAAACTGAGCAACAGCGCTCAGGAGACTGTAGCGGGCACTATGCCTGCGGAAGACGTGACGGTAAGTGTCGTTTATACTAAGACGGCAGTGACACCGAACGATCCGAAGAACCCTAAGGATCCGACAAGCCCGACAACACCTGGAACGGTGACGCCGGCTTCGGATAAGTCCGCGAGTACCGGCGACAGCTGGAACGGCGGATTCTGGGCGATCATTCTGCTGCTTGGAGCAGCTGGAGTGACAGCGCCTATAGTACTCAGAAAAAAGAATTCTGAGGAAGAATGATTTGATAGAAAGCATAGTGATATGCTTTTCTATACCTCAACAACCCTAATACCCTAATGAAAAGGCCCCGTTGCGGGGCTTTTTCATTTGCTGCTGATCTGCCGATCCTCCATTGTTTTTGCTCGTTCTTAGGTTTTGAAAAACTCTCTAATGGACAAATGAAGGTATTTCGAATTTTTCCATTGGATCGAGTGGGTTTGCGGGGTCGGGGAGCCAAGATCCGGTAAAAAAGGGCCAATCTGACCCCAAAAAACTCATTTGAAAGGGTGTCAAACTCGCAACCCCACTCGATCCAATGTAGGATTTTCATATTTGCCAATTCTTCCATTGCAAACCAGAACCGCAGTCTAATTTTAAGAGAAAGGCCCGCGTTCATGCGGACCAGCCCCGGATCCCGGCCAGGGCCCGGGGCTGTGATCCATATAAGCGGTGGCTCCGCCTCCGATCTGGCATTGATATGCGGAGCGATCTATTTCCCTGCAATATACTTCCATAGAATGTCACGTCATAAAAAAGCATGGCACCGGATATGGTGTCATGCCTTGATTGTGGCTTTAGCGGTGATTCCGAGCCGGATAGGCGAGGAATAAATAACCACCG
>CALDNM010000097.1 GCA_937915045.1 uncultured Clostridia bacterium | reverse complement strand
GCCGGCATTGTCCGGATCAGGTTGAGGGTATGTCACATGTCAGTGCATCTCAGCGTAAGCTCCCCTAGCTTGATAAATATTGTGTCCGCACGGATGTCCGCGCAAGTACAATATATCATCGGCCGGAAGTACTGTCAACAGAGGCCTGAAGCATTGCCGGATTTAAATTCCTGGATTTTAGTTTAATTTTCGTTGCTTTTATCCGGGCCTCACGTTACAATTGATGTATTCAAGTGTTAATTATTTAACTTTTGCGCGCCCGGCAGATGGCAGCAGCGCTTGCGGGGCATGAAAGGAAGGAACATCAAAATGTACAACAATCTGAAATATGAAGTAAAGGAAGGCATCGCTTACATCACTCTGAACAGACCAAAAGCTCTGAACGCCCTCAACACAGAGACTTTGAATGAGCTGCATGTTGCGTTCCACGACTGCGAGAAAGATGACGCTGTCAAAGTGGTCATAGTCACAGGCGAAGGAAAGGCTTTCGTCGCGGGAGCGGACATCGCTGAGATGTGTAAATTGAACGCGCTCGAAGGAAGAGCGTATATGTACAGAGGTCACGCTCTCATGAATCAGATCGAATCTCTGCAGAAACCCGTCATCGCGGCGGTAAATGGTTTCGCTTTAGGCGGAGGATGCGAACTTTCTATGGCGTGCGATATCAGGATCGCTTCTGAAGCTGCTGTATTCGGACAGCCTGAAGTAAATCTTGGGATCATCCCTGGATTTGGCGGGACACAGAGACTGCCTAGACTCGTTGGGAAAGGCATGGCGAAGTATATAATCATGACGGCAAAGAACATAAAGGGCCCTCAGGCAAAAGAGATCGGTCTCGCAGAGGAATGCGTAGCTCCTGAAGAGCTCATGCCTTTCGCTGAGAAGATCGCGAAAAAGCTCATGGCCAAGGCTCCTATAGCCGTAGCACAGGCCAAAGTAGCGATCAACACAGGATATGACCTCGACATGAAGACAGCTTCACAGTTCGAGATCGAGTGCATGACGCAGTGCTTCACATCCGAAGATAAAAAAGAAGGAATGACAGCGTTCCTCGAGAAGAGAGACGCTGACTTCATGAACAAATAGTTCGAAATACTAAGATACAATGGATAATAAAAGCCGGGGTGGACAGCATCCCGGCTTTTTGCGTAAGCTTGTATTCGGATCAGGTGTTTTTTGAAACTGTGACCAGCATGATCCCTGATGCTATTTTTATATCTGCTGTCGGAGCCGTGAAATAATTTCCGGCGCCAAGCGGGAAGGTGTTTCCCAGGACGGCATCCTGAAGCGGATATTCCACTCCGGAAGAACATACTCCTGTGACTTTTTCAGTGAGAGCGATAAGACCCAGTCTCAGGCCGTCATAGCCGAGCCCGTCTTTCGCGTTTTCAGAACTTGCGGAGAAGATATCACACGATATTTTGAGGCGCGACAGATCTGCCGACGAGTCTTTCATGACGCCGCGTCCGCACATTACAGTAATGTAGTTGTATTCGTCATACATCTCGACATACAGACCGCGTTTCGAAAAACCAGCCATATCCTGGATGTTTGCCAGTGAATGATCGACGCGGCCGCCAAGGCCTCCGATGATCACCGCGTGATCATAACCGTTCGTCCGTGCCCAGTCGAGGCATAGACCCGTATCGGTATAATCCTTGTGTACAGGATAGGATATTTTTTCGACTGTATCAGGTATCGGCGCGTCGAGTGAGTCGTAGTCACCGATCACAAGGTCGGGATGTATCCCGGCGGAGACGGCGGCATTGTAGCCATTGTCCGCGCACAGCACAAAATCACCGCTCTTTCGGCTGTAGATATTTTTCAGATCTCCCTGTATATATGGAGTTATTATTACGCATTTTTTCATACCACGATTATACACCCGAGAAAGCCGCATAGAAAGACGAATATAGTTTGACTGCTATTTTAGTTAGTTGTATGATTAAGTGTAAACGATTTGTGATAAGCAAGGAGGCAAAATGCAGACATTGAGCAGACGGGTCATAACCGAGTCGTGCACGAACATGCGAAGGCTCGGACGGGAAAGACTCAAGGGAAACTGGAACATAATGGTCATCGGAATTCTTCTGGCGGCTGTGTGCGTATATGTGCCGAACTGGATTCTTAACAATCTGCTCGGCAAAACAGAAACGATCACAGAGGTATTCACGAAAAGCGGCATAGATCTGTCAAAATACAGCAGTTTATTCACATCGGATCAGCTGCAGCAGTTCTCGAACACGACGATGCATATCTCACCGGTTTCAAACATCTATCTGCTGCTTGTGGTGGGGACATTTTCATTCGGCATTATATATATGATGATGATGTTGTTCCGAGCGCGTCAGACGCGTCCCAGTGATGTATTTGTCGGATTCGGGATGTACGTGAAAACACTGGGGCTGTATCTTTATATGGCATTGTTTATGATGCTGTGGAGCCTCATCCCTGTAGCGGGGATATTCCTTGCGATCATAGCGGCATTCAGATACAGTCAGTCATTCTATATACTGTTCGACAATCCTGACATGCCTGTGCCGGCGATCGTGGCGGCAAGCAAATATATGATGATGGGGAACAAGGGCAAACTTTTCTGTCTGGATCTTTCATTCATCGGATGGGCGCTGCTTGCGGTGGTACCGTCAATGATCACATCAGGGATAGCGTCATACTGCACGTCTTCTGTAGCGATCATCGGGCTCGCTTCATTTGTCGGATCGGCGGCGGAGCTGTGGGTCATGGCATATATGACAGCCGCGCAGACAGCGTTTTATGAGATACTTATTGGAAATATAAAAGCGGAGACATATATACCGGGGGTTTATTAAAATGACAGACATAAGTGAAAAATTCGTACCGCTTCTCTTTGCGGGAGACTACAACGTATATAGTGTGGCGAGGGCTTTCCATGAAGCTTACGGCATCACGGTGACTGATTATGGCAAGTACTATTCGGGACCGTGCGTAGCGAGCAAGATCATAGATTATCGCGTCAACGAGCACTGTGATGAGCAGGACACGTTCCTGCAGCTCGTCAACGATTTCGCCGACGAGCATATGGATAAAAAAGTACTTCTTGTTGGATGCGGAGATTCATACGTAGAACTTGCCGCGGCCAACAAGGAAAATTTCCGCAGCAATGTGATAGCGCCATACATCGATGTGGATCTGATGCGTGAGCTCATAAACAAAGAAAAGTTTTATGCGCTGTGTGACGAGTATGGAGTGGATCATCCCGCGACATTCGTACACAGAAAAGAGATGGGGTTCGATGTCGAGCTGCCGTTCGGAGCGCCATATATAGTCAAACCAGCAAATGGCATAGAATACTGGAGACATCCTTTTGAGACACAGAAGAAAGTCTATACGCTCGATACTTATGAAGAATTCCAGCAGGCTCTTAGAGATATCTACGGGGCCGGGTACGATGACGCGCTCATAGTGCAGGAATATATCCCGGGAGACGATACGCATATGCGCGTTCTTACGAATTATTCCGACAGGAACGGTAAAGTCAAGATGATGTGTCTCGGACATGTGCTTCTCGAAGAGCATACACCGCATGGTATAGGCAATCACGCTGTCATAATCACAGAACAGGATCATGAGCTCGAGGAACAGTTCAAGAGGCTTCTTGAAGCGATAGGATATGTCGGTTTTTCGAATTTTGATATCAAGTACGATGAACGTGACGGGAAGTATAAAGCGTTTGAAATAAATACGAGACAGGGAAGATCGAATTATTACGTGACGGGCGCTGGCGCAAACGTCGCGCGTATACTCGTCGAAGACCGCATAGAGGAAAAGGACATGAAGTTCAATTCCGTAGCGGAAGAAAATCTGTGGCTCGTAGTTCCTAAAAAAGTCGCGTTCGATTATGTCAGTGAGCAGGAGTATAAGGACAGGATGAAGCAACTGTTTGACAGCGGGAAATTTGTGAATCCTCTCGATTACGCCATAGACAATAAACCGATGAGGAAGCTGAGGCTGTGGCACAACCAGCAGAGACACTTCAAGAATTTCGCGACATATTACCATAAATAAAGCGATACGGAGGGATATCTGGATGGAAGTATTAGACGGAAAGACTCTGGGCGTGATAGGAGGCATGGGGCCTCTGGCGACCGATGTTTTCTATAGAATGGTCATTGACAATACAAAGGCCGAAAGCGATCAGGATCATATAAATATGATCATACTGAATCACAGTTCGATGCCTGACAGGACAGCCGCGATCAAGAGCGGTGATACGGAGCCGGTCATAAAAAGGCTGACTGGCGACGCGAAATTCCTCGCAGGCAGCGGAGCGTGCTGCATAGCTATACCGTGCAACACTTCGCACTCATTCCTGCCTCAGATAGAAGGGGCGGTAGACGTGCCGGTGATCAACATGATCGGCGAAGCCGCGGCCGCGGCGAAGGAAAGATGCGCGGGAAAAGGATCGAAGGTCGGCATAATGGCGACTGACGGTACGGTCGAAATGGGGCTTTATCAAAAAGCTCTCAGTGAAGAAGGACTGGTACCGGTCATTCCTTCAGAGGATAACCAGAAAAGGATAATGCATATAATATATGACGGGATAAAAGCGGGGAAACCCGTGGATCCTCTCGATTTTGAGATGCCGGAAGCGGAATTCGTGAGCGCGGGATGCGAGTGCGCGATCCTCGGCTGCACAGAGCTTTCGACATACAGAAAGATCGCGGGTCTTTCCGAGTATTTCGTCGACGCCATGGAGGTGGTAGCAAGAAAAGCTATCGTCATGTGCGGAAAGGAGCTGAAATAAATATGGCAGCAGGAAACCACTGTCTTAATGATTACGAATCGATGCTGCGCGGGAAAGGTCTCGTGACAGCATCTTTTATCCCGGGTAAACAGGGCGGCAGAGAAGTCGCGTTCATTTCGTACGATACGCGCGAGATGGAGCCAGGGACACTTTTCGTGTGCAAAGGGGCGCATTTTAAAGATGAGTATCTGGCGGCCGCGCTCAAGGGCGGCGCGTTCGCGTATATCGCTGAAAAAAAACACGAAGAAGCAGGGGACGATGTCCCGTACATCATCGTGAACGACATGAGAAAGACTCTCGCGGTAATGGCTGATTATTACTACGACAGCGCGTGGTCGAAAATAAAAACGATCGGCATAACCGGGACGAAGGGCAAATCTACGACGACATTTTTCATGAAACAGATACTGGACGATTTTGAGGAAGCGAACGGAAGGCCGGAGACGGCCGTTGTCTCCGGGATAGATAATTATGACGGGGCGGTCCGCGAGGAATCGAGGCGTACTACGCCTGAGGCGTTCGAGCTTTGGCAGCATTTCAGCAATGCCGTTGAAAGCGGGATCGGATATCTTACGATGGAAGTATCAAGTCAGGCTCTTAAATACGACCGTACTTACGGCATAAATTTCGACATAGGCTGTTTCATGAATATCGGTGAGGATCACATCAGCCCGATAGAGCATCCGACGCTTGAAGATTATATCGAGTCGAAGATGATACTGTTCCGTCAGTGCAAAACGGCTGTGATAAACAAGGATTCTAAGTACGCGAAAATGACGCTCAGCGCTGCTGAGGCTTCCGATGTGACTGAACGTATCCTTACTTTCGGAGAAAACGGAGACGCAGATATAGTAGGTTATGATGTAAGGCCGGGGCGCGACGGAGTGACATTCAGAGCTAAACGCGATGATGCGGAAAACGGGTTCGACGAGGAATTTACGCTTGGTCTCCCGGGGACATTCAATGTCAGTAACGCGCTCGCCGCGATCACTATTTCATACGCGCTCGGCATACCTGTCGAGTATATGAAGAGCGGGCTCAGGAAAGCCCGCGTAGCGGGACGCATGGAAGTTTTCAGAAACAGATCGAACGATCTCGCGGTCATAGTGGATTATGCTCACAATCAGATGAGCTTTCAGGCTCTTTTTGATTCCACCGCGAAGGAATATCCGGGATGGACTGTCAATATAGTTTTCGGATGCCCGGGCAAAAAAGCTCTTGGCCGCAGGAAGACTCTTGGAGAAATAGCCGGAAAATGCGCGGCACTCACATACATTACTGAAGAAGATGAGGGCGAAGAGCCTGTAGAAGTGATAAGCAAAGAAGTTGCAGGCAATGTAGCCGCTGCAGGCGGGAAGTATGTCATCATAAATGACAGAGAAAAAGCTATCCATACTGCGATCATGGACGCTGGACCGGAGACTGTGATACTGATCACGGGCAAAGGCCGCGAAACGAGACAGAAGAGAGGAATGAAGTATATAGACACGCCGAGCGATGTCGACTATACAGAAAGGTTCATCAGAGAAAAAGATGGGAAACAGGCTGACTAAAAGTTACCAGAAGCAGGTCCTTGTCCTGGCGGTCAGGGCGGGCGAGCTCATGATGCGGAACGGCGCCGAGCTGTACCGCGTAGAAGATACTATAGAGAGGATATGCCAAGCGTGCGGGATCCCGTACGTGGAAGTTTTCGCGACTCCTACAGGCATAATCGTTTCCACGGATTCGGGCGGCGATGATGGTGAAGTGATCACGAAAGTACGCAGGATCAGAAGTAATTCGGTGGATCTCAGCAGGATATCGGAGCTGAACTCTTTTTCGAGGATTTTCACGACTACTGAATATTCTCCGGCTAAAGGAATGGAAAAACTCCGCGAGATAACCGCGATGAAACCATTCAATATCTGGGTGAGACTTCTGGGAGCGGGATGCGTAGCGGCTTCATTCAGCGCGGCGCTCGCGCCGACCCTTCTGAATACACTGTTCGCGTTTATTGTCGGTGTGCTCAGTTACGCTTTTTCGATGCTGCTCGCGAGATATGACATTAATTATTTCATGAACGGTATGACTTGCTGCGGGATGGCGGCGCTCATAACGATGATATGCAGCTCGACCGGGCTTATAGATGATTACAGCGCGATAATAATAGGGACCATAATGCTGTTCGTGCCGGGAGCGGCTATTACCAATTCAATGAGGGATCTTCTTTCCGGTGATATGCTTTCCGGGATAGCGAAGATGGCAGAAGCTCTGCTTGTAGCTGTAGCGCAGGCAGCCGGTGTAGGTATCGTACTCAAGATATGGTTCATGATGGGAGGGCTGCAGTCATGAGTATGCATTTTTTCATATCGATATTCTGTATCGGCATACTGCCTCCTCTCGGATACGCGATATTGTTCCATGTCCCGAAGAGACTCTTATTCCCTTCGATGTGTGTTGGATTTATTTGTAATATAGCATATCAGGCCGCGGCTTATTATGGCGCCAGCAGGACGTTCGCATGCTTCACCGGTGCCTGTATGGTGGGATTCCTGGCTTATTTCATGGCGCGAGGTCTTCACGAAGCTTCAACTGTATTTATCCTGCCGGGTATAATGCCGCTGGTACCTGGAGCGTATATCTACTATACGATGACTTATCTCATAAAGGGAGCGTATTCATCGGCGGCGGCATCACTTGGGACGACTCTTCTTCTGGCGGGAGCGACTGCTCTGGGACTGCTCTTCAGCGGTTCGGTGCTTAGGATAGTCACGAGTCTGAAACGTAAAGTGATGTCTCTGAACGACTAAAAATAGTTTGATAATCAAAGTATTTCGCTTGCTTTTATATCACCATATAGTATAATTATAAGCGGACGGGACTCCGTCCGCGTTATTTGACGTAAAATGATATGGAGATAGATATATGAGCAAGGTAAAGATCACAGAGACAGTGCTGAGGGATGGCCATCAGTCACTTATAGCCACCAGGATGCGTACGAGCGAGATGCTGCCGATCCTTGAAACTATGGATAATGTCGGATACCATGCCATCGAGATGTGGGGAGGCGCCACATATGACGCGTGCATGAGATTCCTCGATGAAGATCCGTGGGACCGGCTGAGAGCGATAAGAAAGAACATTACTAAAACAAAACTGCAGATGCTGCTGAGGGGACAGAACCTTCTCGGCTATAAGCATTACGCGGATGATGTCGTCGACGAATTCGTGAACAGAGCGATAGGGAACGGCATAGATATAATAAGGATATTCGACGCGCTGAACGATACGAGAAATCTCGAGGCGTCGATACGCGCTGTCAAAAAATACGGCGGGCATGCTCAGGGATGCGTATCTTATACGATAAGCCCTGTGCATACGGATGAGATGTTTGTTAAACTCGGGAAGGAACTCGAGGAGATGGGGGCGGATTCGTTCTGCCTGAAAGATATGGCTGGACTTCTGAGCCCTTACAGGACTTATGACCTCGTGAAGGCGCTCAAGAAGGAACTCACTATCCCTGTAGAGATACATACGCACGCGACAAGCGGACTAGGCAGTATGACCTACATGAAAGCGATCGAAGCGGGAGCGGATATCATCGATACGGCGAGCACTCCATTCTCGGGAGGGACCTCGCAGCCTCCGACGGAACCGATCGTCGCGGCGCTCAGCGGGACTGAGTATGACACGGGGCTCGATGAAGAGCTGCTCGGCAAGGTCGCTGATTATTTCAAACCTATAAGAGAGAAATACATAGCGAACGGGCTGATGAATACAAAGGTCCTTGGTGTGGATATCAATACGATCAAATATCAGGTTCCGGGCGGAATGCTGTCGAATCTCATATCTCAGCTTCAGGTAGCGGGAGCTGTCGACAAGCTCGATGATGTTCTTAAAGAAGTGCCTCGCGTAAGGGAAGATTTCGGTTATCCTCCGCTCGTCACGCCATCGAGTCAGATCGTGGGGAGCCAGGCGGTCGCCAATGTCGTTACAGGAGAAAGATATAAGATGGTCTCGAGCGAAGCCAGAAATCTCGTGAAGGGGATGTACGGCCGCACTCCTGTACCTATCAAAGAAGAGATAGTAAAGAAGATCCTTGGAGACGAGGAGCAGGTCACATGCAGACCGGCAGATCTGATAGAGCCGGAGCTTCCTAAGGCAAAAAGGGAATGTGCTGTATTCATGAAGCAGGACGAAGATGTCCTCACTCAGGTGTTCTTTCCAAAAGCCGCTCAGGAATTCTTCAGGAAGAGACTTGAAAAAGAGTACGCGCTGGATCTCGATCTGCTGGATGAAGAAAACTCAGTCTATCCTGTATAAGATCCTTTTATTACAAAAACGAAATGTGACAGTCTGTCAATTGAATTATTGACGGCTCAGGTTATAATGTAAAACAAGGTCGTGAGGGGATAAGGCAATTATGACAGGAGAAAAAACATGAAAGCCAGCAAAACGATCATGATATCAGCGGCACTGGTGCTGATGTTTACAGCAGTACTTTTCACATGCAGCGGTATCAATGTAGAAGCGGCAACTGAGGGATGCGTCTCGGCGCAGAGCAGCGAAGCTTGCATAACTAAGGATGGGAATACATATTTGATAACAGGTATCACAAACAACACTGGTACAGTTATATATAATTCCTATGGCGAGCAGGGATCAGATGCGACAATTCCTGCTTCGATCATAGTGAACGGTGAGAAAATGAATGTCACCGCGATCATGACCGGAGCGTTTTCGAAGGCAGCTTCGGAAAACCTCAAGACCATCACAATAAGGAGCCACGTGATCGGCACGATCAGCAAGAACGCCTTCAGCGGAATATCGAAAGACACAGTGATATATGTGCCTAATAGCAAACTGAAAGAATACAAGGCGCTCATACGTGAAAGCGGAGCATCGAATCAGGTCGAATCCGTGGATCTTATATAAAGATAACTCTTCTTAATAAATAATATAAATAAGTAGAACATAACGATGAATGAAAAGCGCTCGAAAGGGCGTTTTTTCATTCATAAAGGTTTGTATTTTGCGCCAGTCATGTTATTATGTGATTGGCAGTTTTACGGAAAGGCGGTAAAAATGAATTTAGAAAAGGAAATGTCAGAAGAACAGAAGAGCGTACTTCTGAACAGCAATGATGTCGATGCGGTCATCATCACCGATCCGTACAATATGAGGTATATAAGCGCTTTCGCGGGAGAAGGCTGTCTTTATGTCTCAAAAAACAGGAAAGTGCTCATCACTGATTCCAGGTATACGGAAGTCGCGGGAAAGACCAGCTCTTTCGATATCGTGGAAGAAGGAAGAGGATCAGGTATCAAGAGCAGATATGAGACTCTGAATGAATGTATCAGCTCTGACAGCGCGAAGCGTATCGGATATGAAGATAACGCGATGATCTGCTCACAATTTGATGAGTTCAAAAAAGAACTCGAAGTGAAAGAATTCGTTCCTCTCGGTGACAGTGTCAGCAAGATGAGAAGGGTCAAAAAACCATGGGAGAAGGAATATCTCGCTAAGGCCGAGTCGATCGGTGACGCGGCATTCGAGGATGTTCTCAAGGTGATCCATCCGGGAATGACAGAGATCGAAGCCGCGGCTGAACTTGAATACGCGATGAGAAAGAACGGCGGACAGGGCCTTAGCTTCGAAACTATCATGGCTTCCGGGATCCATTCGTCGATGCCTCACGCGGTACCTTCGGACAAGGTCATGGAAAAAGGTGACTTCGTCACGATGGACTTCGGCTGCATGTACAACGGTTACTGCTCCGATATGACGAGAACGATCGTCTTCGGAAAAGCGGCTGACTGGCAGAAAGAGATATACGGCATCGTGCTTGACGCGAACAACGCTGTTATCGAAAAAGCTCATGGCGGTATGACGGGCATCGAGATCGACGCGATCGCGAGAGACATCATCAAGGAAGCGGGCTATGGCAAGTGCTTCGGGCACAGTCTCGGACACGGCATAGGTCTTCAGATACATGAAGATCCAAACTGCACGCAGAAGGATGACAGGAGCATCGAAGCCGGCATGGTGGAAAGTGACGAGCCGGGGATATACATCCCGGGAAAAGGCGGAGTCAGAGTAGAGGACATGGTGATGATGGCGCCCGCCTGGCAGAGGCCGGAAGACCTCATCCGGGAGAGCGCCTC
>CALDNM010000096.1 GCA_937915045.1 uncultured Clostridia bacterium | reverse complement strand
GAAAACTTATCAAAAAAGGTGTTTGCTCTTTTCCCACTGTAACTTGACACAATCACCGGTATTAGAAAATTTGACAACTCGGTTATCCTAATTTATATTACCTGTATTGGTTAGAGTTCACATTAAGTCTAAACGATTCTTACGACGGGAAGGGATAAGATCATGACATATTCAATAGGTCAGGCAGCTGAGATGATGAATCTCAGCGCTTATACACTTCGTTATTACGACAAGGAAGGTCTGCTTCCTATGGTAGGACGCACATCAAGTGGCATCAGACAGTTCAATGAGTCGGATATAGACTGGCTCAAACTCATAGAATGCCTAAAAGCCAGCGGCCTCTCTATAAAAGAGATCAAGCAGTATATAGACTGGGCCCTTGAAGGCGATTCCACTCTTGAGCAGCGCAGACAGCTTTTCTACGGAAGAAAAAAAGCGATCGAAGATCAGATGCGGAATCTCCAGAAAACTCTTGATACGGTGACATATAAATGCTGGTTCTACGATACAGCGGTAACGGCAGGTACTGCGGATGCCCCAGCTAATATGGCCCCTTCGCAGATGCCGCCTAAAATAAGAAGATGTTTGAAGAACAGTGGCCTCAAACAGGATATTTAAATAGCGAAGAAAGGCAAAATAAAAGAACACTTGTCATCAAAGGCAAGTGCTCTTTTTTGGCGGAGAAGGTGGGATTCGAACCCACGCATCCTTACGGATGACCGCATTTCGAGTGCGGCTCGTTATGACCACTTCGATACTTCTCCATGCGCACTTTGATATTATACACTATCGTATGAAAAATGCAAACAGATTTACCTTAAAATCCCGGAACGTTTTCACGCTCCGGGATCGTTATCACTTTAGTGTTATTTGTTGATAGTCAGATAATACGTCTTTGTGTTTCCTCTGGAAGCTTTGACTATTATTTTCACTGTCGTCGACTGATCTGACAGTGTCACTGTGCCTGCTCCTGTCACTGTCGAAAGACTGCTGTCAGCCTTTGCGGTGATTTTGACAGTCTCAGTATCACTTGGTACTGTCACCGAATACTTTGTTGTGAATCCGGTGAATTTCGGCGACAATGCGCAGTCCTTCGTGTCTATCTTTAAGCTCTTAAGGATATTGTTATAATTTCCCTTTGTCGAAGGCTTCTTTGCTCTTGCCGGCATGTTCTTGTACACCGGGATATTGAACACCAGCGCCGAATCAGAATTATCATTGTATGCCATCGCGAGCAAACGTCCTTCAGAATCAGCTCCGCTTATGTTCGTCATATACTCATGAGTAGCAACCTTTGAAGTCCCGTTCATGACATTGAACTTTTTCTTATAGAACGTATTCTGATCGTTGGAAATATAATTTTCCTTGTAGAACTGAGCACCGCCCTTTATAGCCTTATATCTTGAAGTCCATGCTCTGCTGTACGACGTTTGTTTCCCTTTGCTTTCACCCTTTGCGTACCAAAGGCCATGATGTATCTTATCCATCTTAGCCGTCGTATAGGCTCCAACATTGAAATAGTTATATATCTTATAATACTTCTTGTTGTACTTCGTATATTTGCCGGATATCAGCTGGCTGCCTCCGGACCATCCCTGCTCGAGGACGATCATAGCTGTCAGCGCGTTCGCGTTCACCCCTGTAGCCTTCGCTGCTTTAAGAATGTATTTCGGATAATTATAAGATGATCTGTTCGTATTCATAAAGCAGTAACTGTACTTGTTCACTATCCCTTTGATAGAATCTGTCGTCTGAAGGGACGCTGTGTCCGACTGATCGAGGAACTGGAATATATGCGTATCGTTTATGAAATTCCTCGGGTCGAGGTAATACTTCATTATACGTGAAGAAGCCTGGTTCCAGCTCGCGTCAAAGGTTTTATATTTACGCGAAGACGCGCTGTAAGTACTTTCATTGAACATCTTCCACGCTTCAGGTTCGCTCACTTCGACCAGATTGTTTCCGAGGTCATTTTCTTTCGAGTACATAGTCGACCACTTCATATTTGTCTTGTCTGCTTTGAAGATCCACTTAGGATGTTTTTTATGCATGGTTCTGAGAGAAGATTTGTATGACGATGGGAATCCCTGTTCATCCATCCATGTCTCGAATTCACTCTCGCTGAGATCGCTCCCGGCAATTTTAGCCTTTGCTTTGAAGGTTTGCGCTGCCGCGTGAACATCTTGATCGGTCGATACAAAAAAAGGCGAACTGAAAGATACTGTCACAGCTATTATCAAAATAATTACCATGATAGAATACTTCCCGCTCCCGCTGCGGATACTTTTGAACATATCAGAAAACATTTCCCTTTCTCCCTCTGGACCAGTTATTAACGCAATGCCTTTTGATATATTGATTATAACTGAATAGTAAGATAAATGTCAATGGATTTGTCATATTATGGTACAAATGTGAAGATTTGATTAAAATAAGATTAAAGACCTAATTTTTCTAAAATAAGCTTTCTTGGTGACGGCTGCTTCTGTCCTATGAAATACGCGTCACGAAGTTCTTTGGCGGCGCACTGTATTTTTTCTTCATCACCATAAAGAACAGCAAGCGTCTCTCCTTTTTTCACGGCGTCTCCCGCTTTTTTTCTGAGGAGTATCCCGGCATCCAGATCTATATCGCTTTCCTTAGTCGCGCGCCCCGCGCCAGTATGCTGTGAAGCTTCGCCTGTCTTTTCAGCGGAAAGATCCTGTACGATACCGTCAGTGTCGGAAACGAGTTCTATCGACGCGGCAGCTGTCCCCATTATAGTCACATCTTCTGTTATGGCAGGATCTCCGCCCTGCGCGGAGACAAATTTCCTGAACTTCGCGAGCCCTGCCCCGCTGTTTATTATCTCTTCCGCGGCAGCGTATCCTTCTTCAGGAGTCTTCGCCTTACAGCCGAGATATATCATGGCTCCCGCGAGCATCGTGCTTATTTCAGTTATATCCGCCGGGCCTTTTCCCTTAAGCACATCGATCGCTTCCGCGACCTCAAGAGAATTCCCGACAGCGTTCCCGAGAGGCTGACTCATATTGGATATGATAGCGGCTGTGCGCCGTCCGGCGCTCACTCCCATTTTCACAAGTATGTCGGCAAGCTGCTCCGCGCTGCCCCTGGTATGCATGAACGCGCCATCACCGCACTTGACATCAAGCAGTATCGCGTCACTTCCGGAGGCAAGTTTTTTGCTCATGATGCTCGAAGCGATAAGACTGGGATCTTCGATCGTCGAAGTCACATCACGCAGCGCGTAAAGTATTTTATCAGCTTTAGCTATGTCTTCAGTCTGTCCCATCACCGCTATGCCGTTTTCCTTCACAAGAGATTTGAATTCCGTCATCGTTAGCTTTGTACGGAATCCTGGTATAGCTTCAAGTTTATCTATCGTTCCACCGGTATAACCAAGACCTCTTCCGCTCATCTTAGCGACCGGCACTCCCGCTGCCGCCGCGATCGGCGCCGCGATAAGAGTAGTCTTGTCTCCCACTCCGCCCGTGCTATGCTTATCCGTCTTTATGCCCGGTATATCAGACAGATCCGCCACCGCTCCCGAATGCATCATCGCGTCAGTCAGCAGGAACGTCTCTTCCTCATCCATATGCATGAAAAAGACAGCCATCAGAAAAGCCGAGGTCTGATAATCCGGTATTTCTCCCGATGTTATCCCCGTGATAAAATCGTCTATTTCTTTTTTTGTGAGTTTTCCGCCGTCTCTTTTTTTCCGGATCATATCGTTCATATCCATAGCTTATCCTCCCGGAACTACATCCATTTCTTTCTCTTGAAAAAAATCAAACAAACTATAACTATGACCACACTCAGTATTATCGCTAGCGGATATCCATATGTCCATCTGAATTCAGGCATACGAAGATTCATACCGTACCATCCCACGAGCAGCGTGAGCGGAAGGAATATCCCTGAAATAATTGTGAAAACTTTCATTATCCTGTTCTGCTCTATGTCGATCTGAGCCTGATAGGCTTCTCTCACCTGCGTCACATATTCTCTGAGGTTCTTGACATTATCTATGAGCGTGTTCACACGGTGCTCCAGTATCGTGAAATGCTTTGTATAGTTTTCCGATATCAGTCCATTCTCATTATCGCTGAGGCCGTCGGTTATAAGTCCGAGCTCGTCGTAATACTTTCTTAGTGTCCTCGTGATGTTGCGGTAATCAACTATTTCTTTCGCCGCTTCTTCCTTGACCTGGAGTACGACACTTTCTTCTACAGCCGTCACTTCATCTTCGAGTTTTTCGAGATTATCCGTATCTGTCTTTATTATCTCACTGAAAAAAGTGTACAGTATCATCTCATTCGTTTCATCTTTGAGCTCTTTTTTTTCAACTATATCGTTCACAAGTTTAAGCACGAAATCATTCTCACAGAAGAATATGAGTCTGTCAGCCGAAAAGTATATTATTATTTCCGAAGGATCCATCTCCGGATTTCTAACATCTATCCAGTCGAACGAAATCAGGTTCACGCCCTTATGGCATTCAAATCTGTCATTTGAGTGCCCCTTGATCTGGTTGTACGTGAACTGATGGAGTTCATCCCCGTATTTGTCTATTTCATCTATCAGCAAAACACTAAGCATCATTTCCTCCGTTTATCTGCATATCAGCTTCATGAAACTTTCGCCTTCCGGAGGCATTTCCGTTCCGAGCATCTCAGCGACAGTCGCGCCTATATCGGCGTACGAATGACGTATACCAAGATCGATCCCCGGCATAATAGCGCTGCCGAATATCGTTACCGGTATATATTCTCTAGTATGATCGAACCCTGAATGTACAGGATCGTTTCCGTGATCTGAACAGATTATGACTACATCTCCCGGCGTCATCGCCGCTTCTATCTCAGGTATCCTGGCATCGAAATCTTCTATGGCTTTCGCGTATCCTTCAGGATCTCTTCTGTGTCCGTAAAGCGAATCGAATTCCACGAGGTTGGTGAAAATGAATCCCGAGAAATTCTTCTTGAGATATTTTATAGTAACGTCTACACCATCCATATTGTTTTTTGTATGCGTCGAT
>CALDNM010000095.1 GCA_937915045.1 uncultured Clostridia bacterium | reverse complement strand
ATTAAGAGGAAGCTCTGCACGGCCATATGTCGGCTCAGTGCTGCCGAAGCAGAGCTATCAAGTTTTTGGACATTTTCAAAAACGATCGACATAACAAATCGGAGATCTCTCAGATGATCGCGGATATTATATATGTCACTTCGCGATGCAGATGAAGCGTGTCTGGTTGTCATCTTTTATCTGTATATCGGAAGCGAGCACTTTGAGATCATAAATATCGGCGCAGTCCTCTGACGCGATGGCAGCAATATCGGTGCGTCCCGACTCGGCGACGAGTCTGGCGGCGGCCGCGGTGTTCGGGGCGGTGGTCACCTTGACTCCGAGAAGCGAGAGATAGCGGCCGCACTGGCTTAGCGCCTGTTCGTGGGAATACACTTCACGGATGCCGTCCAGTGTCGCGCCTTCAAGCGCCATAAGATCGTGGCGGATATCGATACGGACTGAGCGGACCGTTCTTAAATCATAACGCGGCATCAGCTCGCTGACTTCACGGACCTTGCCGCAAGTGCTGTTTTCGAGAGGGAGGACACCGTACTCGCACAGACCCTGATCCACTGCCTTAAAAATGCTTTCGAAATCTCCAAAGTACATGATATCAGGAAGCGCGAACAGCTCGTCGCACGCCTTCTGCGAATAAGCGCCGCGCACACCCTGGCACGCGACCACAGCTTTTTCCGCTGGTGCTTTCTCGATACAGCATTTCTCTCTTGAATAATCAGTTTCCATTTCTGTCTTTCCTCCTAGTCATCAGTTAGTTGTTTTCCGGCGCAAAACAAAATCTCCACAGGCGTATCACCCGCGGAGATTTCGTTTATACTATCCAAGTTTTTATATCATGAACAGATCATCTCACAACAGCGAAACACGCCTTACTTCTATTGTTAAAAGTAAAGCTGTCAAAAAAGAATGTCGCTGCTGTATGTGTTCTGTGCATTTCTGTTTCCTTCGTTATTCTTTATTCTTTTCGAATAATTATTTTCGCCATTATATCATTCTGCCGCACAAAAGTAAAATGATTTTTTTGTTTTTTATGCACAAGTTTTTTCCGTTGACATATACGTACGCAAGGAGTAAAATTTGTCCTCAGCGAACAGAAATTTGATCACGCCTGTGATGTTGACATATACAAGCGCGAGGAGTAGAATTTGGCTCCATGGAGAGGACCCAGCAATGAAAAAAACCGCGAAAATTTTTAATGCATTAGCTATCATCATATTAGTATCCACCCTGGCCGTATGCTACGCTTTCCTCCTTAACGAAACGAGGACCGAAGCAGCAGCATCACGCGACGCGAGGGAAGACGCCCATGGCATGAATTACGTGATAGATCCAGAGACCGATCAGTCGTATCTTATCTGGACGGATGAATACCTTTCAGGAACGAGTTCGGACGGCAGCTGGACGCACAACATATATTACCAGTCGATCGATATCAATAACCCGAAGATCGCGAGCAACGCTAATAAACTGACGCTCATCAGCGCGCCCGAAGCGCAGGAGCCGGCGAGCGCTTCATTCTCAAAATCAGGCAGTCTCATCGTCACATTCGAAGACGGGAACAAAGCCGGAAAATACACACTCGCTCAGCGTTACGCCATCTATAAGAGCCAGCTCAAAGACGGGATACCGACAGGGAAACTTACCGCGGTCAAAAAATACAACACGAAAAAAACGACCATTCTCATGGGAGGTCATTCAGGGCACGCGTCGAGCACCGACACCAAGCACGTAGTATTTTACAGCGAAGGCTGGATCAACGGCGGCGGCGTGAACGGCCTCGGTACAGGGAACGACGTACGCGTCTGCACTATATCAGGAAGCGGAAAAATACTCCATCAGCGCAAAGTCGCGGTCGGAAACAAAACGCGCGACTGGTGGCCGGTCACAGCTTCATCATCCGACAGAAGCCTGCTCGTATGGCAGCGTTACGTGAAAAAGCACACTTACTCGCTGCTCTGTTTTGCTGTGTACGATCCTGACACGAACAAGATCATTTCAAAACATATCAAAACCAATCTGCATATGAAATACTATTCATATAACGCGGTCTACCTGAAAAATATCGACCGCTATCTCATCTCCTTCACGCAGTCCGACGGCAGCGGCACTTTGCTGCTTGTCGACCAGAACGGGAACATCGCGGCCGTAAAAAAAGGCCTCCCGTCATTTGTGAGGGAGGCCTCGCCTGCAGTTTATTCCGATAGCAGCGACACCGCGATCCTGTGCTTCGCGCAGGGCGACCGCTCTATCTGTTATTATCGCGTCACGAAAAACTCGATCACGCATACCGCGTCCGACAGCTCTGACTCGCAGTGGTCTTACCGCGGCACGAGCGGTTTCTTCGATTCGGATATTTCAAAAGTAAGTTTCGCGACACTTGGCAGACACAATGCTGAACTATACGTTTACAGCGTGCCTGATCAGGCTAAAGCTCTTTCTTCCAAAGACCGTGCTTATTGCAGTACGCGTACACAGCAGTAGGTTTGCAGCAAGGAACTTCGAACTCAGCCTTAGGCTCTTCGCCCGGCTTGAGATAAGCGATCTGCCCGCAAGCTCCGCCTTCTACATATATCCACTCGATGAAATGATCCTCATCCATCGGATGAGCAGTCTCGCCGACCTGGACCATTACTTTATTACCCTCGATCTTCACCGACGGAACGTGCTTTTCCTGCGCGGCATCTGTCGTGTTCGGCTGAAGCTCAGTCATAGGCTGACCGCAGCAAGCGAGCGGGCCTCCGCCCACCGTCACGAGCTGTACAACATTTCCGCATAATTCACATTTAAAAAATCTAGTTGCCATTTCATTACCTCCTTATCGACCCTTTTGGCCTTTCTGATGCTTTGATTATACCACAATGCGTGCCGCAGTAACATTTTTTTGTGCTTTCGCCCTACCTTTCGAAAATGTAAGGTTCGACGCCCGTATCGTAAGGTGATATTATGGTACCGCGCGCCGCGCTCATGCATACTTGTATCATAAAGTAAAAACATGGGAGGAAAAATAAATGAACATACTCGAAACTGAAAATCTGAGCAAGACATACGTCACCAAGCTCGGGGGAAATAAAGTAACGGCTCTGACTGATGTGACTTTTTCGGTCGAGGAAGGTGAGTTTATCGCGATCATGGGTGAATCCGGATCCGGGAAAACGACGCTTCTTAATATCATCGCGACGCTCGACAAACCGACTTCAGGCAAGGTCTGCATAATGGGGAAGGACACATCGGACATCAGCGGGAAAGAAGCCGCGGCTTACAGACGCAAAAATCTGGGATTCGTATTCCAGGATTTCGACCTGCTCGACAACTTCTCGATACGCGACAACATATACCTGCCGCTCGTCCTGTCCGGGATGAAACACGGCGACATCGAACGCCGGCTCATGCCGCTCGCGGCCAAACTTGGGATCGAGAAGCTTCTAGACAAATTCCCTTACGAAGTTTCCGGCGGCCAGAAGCAGAGAACAGCGGCGGCGAGAGCTCTCATCACGCAGCCGAGCCTGATCCTCGCCGACGAACCGACAGGCGCGCTCGACTCTAAATCTTCAAATGAATTGCTAGACCTGTTTTCAGTCGTAAATAAAGAAGGACAAACTATCGTCATGGTCACTCACAGCACTATGGCCGCGAGCAAAGCCGGCCGCGTCCTCTTCATCAAAGACGGGCGCATATTCCACCAGATATTCCGCGGCAACATGACGGAACACGAAATGTACGCGCGCATATCCGACTCACTTACTGCCATATCGCTTGGGGGTGAGCCGGTTGAGTAACTCGATTTTCTGGAACCTCGCGACAACGAACATCAAGAGCGCGAAGCGTACGTATCTTCCGTATTTCATATCTGGGATATTCACAGTGTGCGCCTTTTATCTGATGCTCTCGCTGGCGTTCGACAAGGGCATAGCCAGTCTTCAGGGCGGAGACAATGTGAGGATGCTTCTGTTTTTAGGAGCGATCGTCATAGCGATCTTCACTGTCATATTCCTCTGTTATACGAGCAGTTTCATAAGTAAGCAGCGCCGCAAGGGCTTCGCCGTCTACGGTCTGCTCGGCATGGAGAAAAAACATATCGCTAAGGTGATGTGGTTCGAGTCACTGATCTCGTTCGTCATCGTTCTTGGCGGAGGGCTGATCGCGGGCATCGTGCTCAACAAGCTGATCTACATGCTTCTGCTGAATGTGGCAGGCGCGAACGCGTCATACAAATTCGCTGTCCACCCTATCGCGCTGATCTTGACAGGCGTGCTCATTGCCGGCATATTCCTGCTTACTCTTCTCGCGGGGATCGCTAAGGTCGGGTTCTCGAGTCCTATCGAACTTCTCCACAGCGACAATACCGGAGAGAAGGAGCCTAAGTCAAAATGGCTGCTCGCGATCATCGGCATCGTCTGCATGGTCGCCGGATATTACATGGCCCTTTCGTTCACTTCGGTGATCGACGCTATACAGATATTTTTCATAGCAGTCATCCTCGTTATCATCGGCACATATCTGCTGTTCACGGCAGGCAGTATCGCGGTACTGAAACTGATGAAGAAGAACAAGGATTATTACTACAAACCGAACCACTTCATCTCCGTGTCCGGCATGATATACCGCATGAAGCAGAACGCGGTCGGACTCGCGAACATATGCATACTCGCTACGATCGTCATCATTCTGGCGTCGACGTCGGTGGCTCTCTACGCAGGGCAGAACGATCTGTTCAACACTATGTTCAGTTCTGATATCGCTCTGACTTCTTCAGGTAATGCCAGCGCGCAGCAGCTCGCGGCAGCTGATTCAAGGCTCGATAAAATGATCGACAAGTACGGCGTCCATCCGCAGGATATGTACAAGTACCGTTTCGCTTCGGCATACGGTTCGCTCAAAGGAAACGATCTCACGCTTACAGGACACCAGCGCGATATCACTCTCTGTCGATCTGATAGCGCAGAAGGACTGGACAGTTGGAAAGCCGGCTGACTTCGATCTGGCGAAAAACGAGATCGGCGTATACAGCAAAATACAAAACAAACCGATCCCTTCGAAGATGACTATCGGCGATAAAACTTATACTGTCAAAAAGCTGAAATCATTCCGCGGAAATATGCGGGACTCTACGACGGAAGGCACCATTTTCATAGTAATGCCTTCACGTTCAGCGGTGGCAGATATTTTCAACGCTGAACTTTCGAATTATAGCAACATGACTTCCGCTTATATAGCTTTCGATCTGCGGGCTTCTGACACAGCCGCGAACAAGGCGTTCTGCAAGTCGATCTATAACGATCCGGTGCTGAGTTTCGCGGGGAATTCGGTAGACTCGGCCAGTGCCAGCACGCAGGTGCAGGTATACGGAGCTGATGTGAAGTCGCTCGAACGCAGCGGTTTCTACGCGATATACGGCGGGTTCCTGTTCCTCTGCGTATTCCTGGCGGTCGTCTTCCTGATGTCGACAGTCGTCACGATGTATTATAAGCAAGTCTCGGAGGGCATCCAGGACAAGCGGCGTTACTCAGTAATGCAGAAGGTCGGTATGTCGCTGGACGAGGTGAAGAAGAGCATCAAGTCGCAGGTGCTGGCTGTGTTCTTCCTGCCGCTCGCTGTCGCCGTGATCCATGTGACAGGCGCGTCAAAGCTGATGTTCAATCTGCTGCGGCTGCTCGGCCTGAACAACCTTACCATCTTCACCGTCAGCACGATCGTCTCGATAGGCATCTTCGCCCTGATCTACCTGATCATGTACACCCTGACATCCAGAGAGTACTACAGGATCGTGAAAATAGAAAGTTAACTGACATCCAAAGAGTACTACAGGATATAATAATCATGACCACCGGCTCAGCCGGTGGTTTGCTTTTGGCCCTAGAAGGGCCCTTTACC
>CALDNM010000094.1 GCA_937915045.1 uncultured Clostridia bacterium | reverse complement strand
GGCATTATCTCATGTGTTGATATTGATTACTAGGTGCCTGCGTTTTGACGCTTACTAAGCGACTGATATTTTTTTCATTCATGATTTAATATCCCCTTCCTGCCACGCAGCCATGCGCTTGATCGTTATTGATTTTAAAAAAAGGATGTATGTCCTGCTCTTTTTACGGAACAGACAACATCCTCTTCATTGCTCTTTTATTGCGTTCTGTTATACAGAACTTTATTCACTTATTCGCCTACAGATTATCATTTGTTTATTTCTAAGTCAAGATATTATACTTACATTTTACCCTCTAACAATTATCCCGCGATTTATGCGCGTAAATGTCTTTTATATACAAAACTCTGTACATCGCCATACTTTTTTATCTTCCTTCATACCACTCCATCACATCCTCAAGATTCTCTTCGCTCACGTGGTTCCCGCCGTTCATCATCATATCGAGTACGCTGTCCTCATCAGGCGTGCGGTCCTCTTTTTCGGCAAGCTTCTTGCCGCCTGTCTTGATCATGGTGTTCATCATTATTTTATATACTCCGCTGAGTTTGTTTATATCGAAGCCGCCCTGAAGAGTGAACAGCGGCAGATCTTTCGGCAGCTTGTTCTTCTTGCGTGTTTCATCCACCTGGCTCCCTGTCGCCCTGATGCCGACAGCGCATACCGCGGCGATCCTGTAGATCTTAGCAGCCTCCTTATAGCCCTTTATGCTTCCCGCCATCAGCCATCCTAGATAGATGATCTCATCTCCTGGACTCACTTTCCTGTTTGCCTGAGACGCCGAATACACAGGCAGCCCTGTCTTCTCTCCAAGCATCTCCGCGTACTCTTTCGTCGTCTCCGCGTTCGATGTATAAACTATTGCTTTCATTTGACAGCTCCTTTCAGACTCGCGCGCATCTGGTACGCCGCTCTCAGTATCTTCGCGCTGTCCGCGTTGTACAGCGGATACTGATGCTTCTTCGAATATTTTTTGTAATACGTCTTCATATATATCGCGGAACGCTTCGTATCGCGCATCATGACCGATGCGCAGAGCATATCGCCCCAGCAGTTCTCATCGGTCGTCCTGAGTTTCTCCCACGTGTGATGAGCAGTCCCCTTCGACCAGTACTTATTGAAATATTTATAGCTATGTTTTGCGCGGCTGCTCTTACATGATATCACCCCGTTCGTGATCGGGAAAAGCTGCGATGTCGCGTCAGGATAAAACTTCGTCCAGCGGAACGTTTCGGCTGTGCCCTCTTCATCGATCGCGTACCAGTAATGGCCCTTACTTTTTGATGTCCACATTTTATTATTGACCGACACCTTGACAAGATCCCGCGCGGATATTACTGCAGATAGCTTTGCCGTTTCGCCCGGAAGCGCCGCCGAATAAAGCTTTGCGGCATCTCTGAGTCCGCCGTACACCTCGCAATTGTCCATAAGATATTTCATTTTATATGAAGGTGTCGCGTAAGTCAGCCCGTCATCCATAGTACTCAGTATCACATCGGCGATCCTTCCGATCTCACTCTTATGCTGCTCGATATACGCGCTGTCTTTTGTGACGCTGTAATACTTCCACAGCACGGATAAAAACTCCGCGGCGTATGAATCCGTAGAATCATATGTCGCGAGCCCGCCGTCGACCGTATCGACCTCTTCTTTTTCAACATGAGTATATCCGGAAACGGTTTCATTATAGTCGTATACAGTACCGTCCAGCCCGTTCACATCTTCCGAAGCCGTGTTCATATGCGAGAAATACCAGTCCATATAATCCTTCACACGGCCGGCATTCGACGGATATTTGTCATTGCCGTCGAGCAGCGCGAGGCATACGAATGAAGCGTAATATGGCTCGCATACGACAGTCCCCTCTTTCACCTTGTACTCCGGGAACGCGCCGTTATCAAGCTGCGTGCCGCAAAGCCATTTGTTCTCGCTCTTTATGATTTTCCCGCTATAGGAGTAAGCCTCCTTCGCGTAATTCGCCGAAGCCGCGGAAACACTCGCCGTCGGTATCTGAAACGATACCATGACAAGTAATAAAAAAAACATCAAAATTATATAACGCTTATTCATATAAACAATTCCCTTGAAGTAATTATTTCTTTTGAATCTGAACATAGCAATTATTACAATGGAATATCTTTATACCTTTATATCTTCTGCTGCTTTTGCGCTTCCATATCCATTTCCCATTGTATAATTATATATTTCAGGCTCCATATTTTGATTATCAGTCCATAGTTCGCACTGTGTCATAACAATTTTAACTGCATCTTCCATACCTTCCGGAGGATATTTATGCCGCTTTAATAGTTTCTTTATCATCATCCGCATTTTCGCTCTGGCAGAATCTCTCCTTTGCCAATCGATTGTGCGATTTTTTCGCAGCGTATCAGTCAGTTCTCTTGTAATAGCAACTAGCTCCTCGTTTTCATAAAAATCCTTTATGGCTTCTGGTTTTGTTAGCGCATCATAAAATGCCATTTCGTCTGCAGATAGCCCTAATGCGTTTCCCTCATTATTAGCGGCAACCATCTGTTTCGCCATCTTTAGCAATTCTTCGATGACTTGTTCATTAGTCAGCATACCGTTAATATATCGATTCATCGCGTCTTGAATCAGATTGCTAAATTTTTCTGACTGAACTACATTGGTTCTACGATAAACTCTCACCTGCTCATCAAGCAACTTTTTTAACAGCTCAACTGCAAGATTTTTTTCCTTCATCTTCGATATTTCTTCCAGGAATTTAGGATCAAACAATGAAAAATCTTCCTTTACATCTGAGAAAAGATTAATTACGCCATCGCTTTTTACACTTTGCTGCAGCAAGGCATTGATTCTTGCGTTGATCTCAGATAATGATATCCTTGTTCCCCTTCCGGACTTGGCCAAGCGCATAATTAGCACTCTAACGGATTCGAAAAAGCTTGCTTCAAATCTAAGACTTTCTTCCACAACTGAAGAACATAATGATAATGACTGATGAAGCATCAATGATTCTTTCAAGAAATTTTCTTTCTCTTCGCTTTTTTCTACTGCTAAAATAAAGTTTACTGCTCCGCTTATGGCTTTCGCTCGTTCTAAATCCGTGCCATTCATAAACTCAGAATAATTATACCCATAAAACAAGTCACGACAGATTTCGATCTTTTCCATGAACTTTGGATATGCAACTTTAGTAACATCAGTATCCCCATATTTTTTTCTGTCGCGCTTAGTATATTCATTCATTGCCTCTTTTAAAGCCGATGCAATGCCAACGTAATCAACGATTAACCCTCCCTCTTTATCTTTAAAAACGCGATTGACTCTTGCAATTGCCTGCATAAGATTATGCCCCGACATAGGTTTATACATATACATTGTCGCAAGCGAAGGTACATCAAAACCTGTCAACCACATATCTACGACTATTGCAATCTTCAATGGGCTGTTGTCATCTTTGAATTTTACCGCTAATTCATTTTTATGAGTCTTATTGCCTATGACACTTCGCCATTCCTCTGGATCTTTATTGCTATCAGTCATAACCACTGCAATTTTTTCATTCCATCCGGGTCTCAATTCAAGAATACGATTATATATTTTCATCGCAATTGCGCGTGAATAAGCTACAATCATAGCTTTCCCCGTAAGTAACATTTCTCTATTATTCTCATAATGATTCAGAATATCTTGTACGAGCGAATCTATCGTTTTATCATTTCCAAGTATTGCATCCATTCTACCTAATTCATGTTTACTTTTTTCAAGCACTTCCGGGTCAGCCTCTTCAGCCATGGAGTCGTATTCCAAATCGATTTTTTTCAAAATCGCAGGATCTAACTTCAGTTGCATAACACGGCTTTCATAGTATACAGGCCGAGTCGCTCCATCTTCCACCGCCTGGGTCATATCATATACATCTATATAATTCCCAAAGACTTCTCTTGTATTTCTGTCCTTCTTTGCAATCGGAGTGCCTGTAAAACCAATGTAAGAGGCATTCGGAAGACTATTTCTTATTATCCTAGCCGTCCCAACTACCCGCTGAGCAACTTTCTCACCTTCATCATTCGTATCCGTTCAGTTAATCCATATTGGCTTCTGTGCGCTTCATCTGCCATAACAATAACGTTATGCCTTTCTGATAGAGATGTATCCGACTCTTCAAATTTTTGCATCGTGGTGAAAATAATCCCGTTAGCCTTTCTTCCAGAAATAAGCTCCCGCAGATTATCTCTGCTTGTTGCATGAACAGGAGTCTGTCTTAGAAAATCCTTGCATTTCATAAACTGTCCAAAGAGTTGGTCGTCCAAATCATTTCGATCTGTAATCACTACTATAGTAGGCCTGTTTAACGCTTCCTGCAGTAGATGTGAATAAAATACCATTGACAAGGATTTTCCACTGCCTTGTGTATGCCAAAACACTCCTGCTTTTCCATCGGAAACTGTTGCTTGTTTAGTTGACTCTACAGCCTTCTTCACAGCAAAATACTGATGGTATGCAGCCATTATTTTGTACTCTTTTATTCCGTCCTTTGAAAAGCAAATGAAATTTTTAATTATGTCCAGTAGTCTGTCTTTTAGAAATATTCCTTCAAAGAATGTATCGAATTGCGCCTCCTGCGTATTCTCATAATTACCATCCTTTGTTTTCCATTCCATGAATCGATCTTCCCCTGACGTTATTGTGCCAGCTTTTGAAGAAAGATGATCACTCATAACGCATATGCAATTATATATAAACATTTCAGGTATTTCTTGCATGTAATTTCTTATCTGCAAAAATGCTTCCGATGCATCAGTCTCTTCACGTGAAGGTGATTTAAGTTCTACAAGTACTACTGGAATCCCATTCAATAATAATAAAATATCAGGGCGCTTATTGCTGTTCTCAATAAAGGTCCACTGATTTGCTACGATAAAAGAATTATTCTCCGGATTATTATAGTCAACTAAATAACAAATAGCCGACTTTTCTTCTCCTTTTTCAAAGAAGCGAACAGGTATACCATTCTGAATATAATCCATAAAAGTTTCGTTCTTCTGTATCAAAGAGCCGCTCTCAAAATTACGCAACTTAAACAATGCATCTTTGACCCCATTCTCTGGAAGTTTGGGATTAAGTCGATGTATGTAATCATCAAGAACGTCATTATACAATGGGCTTTTATAGTCACGTTCAATGTCTGGCCCATATACATGCTGATACCCTATCCCTTGGAACAATTCCACTAGTGAATTCTCATAATCAGCTTCTTTGAATGACATAACTGCTCCTCTCGCAATCACAAACATGTATTATTTGAGAATTATAATATAAAATTACACTATAATAATAACACGTTTTATAATGATATTGTCCACTTGTTATCATTATATTCCATCGGTAATTATAATCCTACCACAATAAGTTCGCCGCAAATACTATATAAAATAAACAAGAATTTAGAGCAGCAAGCGCAGGCAATCTACTCTGATATGTTTGCTGTGCCCGACAATGACTGGGAAAACGGCGTCCTTTCTGATATTGCAGATATCACAATGGGACAGTCGCCGAGCGGAAGCACCTACAACGAGAACGGAATTGGAACGGTATTTTATCAAGGTCGTGCCGAATTTGGTTTTCGTTTTCCTACACAGCGACTCTTTACAACAGAGCCAAAACGTATGGCTAAGGAAAACGATGTTCTCATGAGTGTCAGAGCTCCTGTTGGGGATCTGAATGTTGCTCGTGAAAATTGCTGTATTGGTCGAGGGCTTGGAGCAATTCACTCAAAAGATAAGCATCAATCTTTTGTACTTTATACAGTTTTTGCACTCAAGGATCAGCTTAATATTTTTAATGGAGAAGGCACAGTATTCGGCTCTATCAATAAAGATTCACTTAATACAATGCCTATTGTGTTGCCACCAGCTTCAGTGATCGATAAGTTTGAGGAGATTGTTGCTCCTATGGATGCCAAGATACGCAACAACCATGAGGAGAACCTACGATTATCTTCAATCCGAGATAGTTTACTTCCTCATCTCATGTCTGGCGAACTTGATGTCTCCGATATCAACATTTAAGCCGCTAAATTCTTGTTTA
>CALDNM010000093.1 GCA_937915045.1 uncultured Clostridia bacterium | reverse complement strand
AATGTATGATGTGGAAGCAGCAGATGAAGGATTCCACACTAAGGGATATATCTTCCGCGACGGGTGCGTGTACAGGATAGTTGTCGGAAGTTCGAACATGACACTCAGCGCTCTTACGAGAAACAAGGAATGGAATACGAAGATAGTTTCGACTGAGCAGGGCGAGTACGCGGACCGTGTGCTCAGTGAGTTTGATGATCTTTGGGGAAGCAGTAACGCTAAGGATTATGACGAGTTCATCGATGATTATCGCGTTCGTTATGAAGTAATAAAGAAGCAGAAAGAGATCGCGAAAGCCGCGGATATCCCAAGTCTTGAAGCGTATAAACTCGAGCCGAATATGATGCAGGTCGGGTTCATAAAGAATCTCAGGGCCCTTGTCGCCGCGCATGATATATCGCCTGAAAAAGATGAGCCGTGCAGGGCACTTCTGATATCGGCTACAGGGACCGGGAAAACCTACGCGTCAGCATTCGCGCTGCGTGATGAAGATCCAAAGAAGGCGTTGTTCATAGTGCATCGCGAGCAGATCGCGAAGCAGGCAATAGCGAGTTATAAAAAAGTCTTTGGAGACAGTCACACGATGGGGCTTCTCTCCGGGACGTCAAAAGAATACGACAGTGATTTTCTGTTTTCGACGATGCAGATGATGGCAAAACCGGAGACGCTCGGCAGATTCAGAAGAGACGAATTCGACACTATAGTAATAGACGAAGTACACAGGGCCGGCGCGGAAAGTTACAACCGGATAATGGAATACTTCGAACCAAAGCTGTGGCTTGGAATGACGGCAAGTCCTGAGAGACCTGACGGGTTCGATGTCTTTGACCTTTTTGATCACAACATCGCGTATGAGATAAGACTTCAGCAGGCACTTGAAGAGGATCTGCTGTGTCCTTTCCATTACTTCGGCATAACCGACATGACGGTGGACGGTGAACTTATCGATGAGCATAAAGACTTTGCGCACCTCGTGAGTGATGATCGTGTATCGCACGTGATACGTGAAGCAAAATATTATGGTCACAGCGGAGATCGCGTCAAGGGACTGATCTTCTGCAGCCGCAAAGATGAGGGCAGGGAGCTTTCGAGGAAGTTCAATGAGCGAGGTTACCGTACAGATTTTATCTGCGGTGATGACACTCAGGAGAAGAGAGAAGAATGTATAGAGAGGCTCACAGCGGATGGCACCGGGAACGAACTCGACTATATTTTTACGATAGATATATTCAATGAGGGCGTAGATATCCCGGAGATCAATCAGGTCATCATGCTGAGGCCGACGCAGAGCCCGATAATATTCGTCCAGCAGCTCGGGCGCGGACTCAGAAAAGCGGAGCACAAAGAATATGTGGTCGTGCTGGACTTCATCGGCAACTACGAGAACAACTATATGATCCCGATCGCGCTTTCGGGAGATCGTTCGTATAATAAAGATAATATGAGAAGGTATGTCGCTGAAGGAACGAGGATAATCCCGGGAAGTTCGAGCGTGCATTTCGATGAGGTCGCAAGGAAGCAGATATATAAGTCGATCGATTCCGCAAAGACGAATACGATCAAGGTCATAAAAGATTCATATTTGAATTTGAAGAACAAACTTGGAAGAATACCTGATTTGGAGGATTTTGAAAAATATGACGCTATCGACCCATTGAAGATATTCACGAAATGCGGATCGTATTATAACTTCTTAAAAACAATAAAAGAAAAAGATTACCATATAGAACTGACGGATGCTGAAATCAAGATATTAAAGTTTATTTCATGCAAGTTCGCGGTAGGCAAGCGAGTGCAGGAATTAGAACTTCTGGACATCATGCTGGAACACAAAGACGACTTGATGTCACGTCTTGAAAAAGTACTATATAAGAAATATGGTATGAATCTGGATGAAGAAAGCAAAGCTTCAATCATCAGGAATATGACAAATCAGTTCGTTGAAGCAAGGTATAGAAAGAATTTTAAAGAATGCGTGTTTATTAAATCATCGAAAGAGGGAGAGTATGAGATAGCCTCGGGATTTGCGGATGTGCTGAATAACAGAGCGTTTTATTCAATGGTGAAAGAGGTAACAGAGTTTGGGATAAGACGATATGAAATAGGCTATTCAACTCGTTACAAAGATACATGAATTCGTTGATCATAGGTGGATACTATTATAACGAAGAGAATAAAACTTTACCTGTGTTCGTTAATTATGATAAAGCAGATGATGCGATAGCGTATGAAGACAGATTTGTTTCACCTGATGAACTGATCGCTCTTTCGAAGCATCCTAGGACAGTTGATTCTCCGGACGCGGATCATATTTATAAGCGTACAGTGAATGACCAGGATAATCAGATATATCTGTTTGTCAGAAAAAATAAGGATGATAAAGAAGCACAAGAATTCTATTTCCTAGGTGAAGTGGAAGC
>CALDNM010000092.1 GCA_937915045.1 uncultured Clostridia bacterium | reverse complement strand
GTGAGCACGTTGTATTCCAAGAGTCGACGTGATGCCATCATTATCTTCTGCCTTCTTAAGTAAATACCACACATTATCCGACGGATCTCTCCGCCAAGAACATATGATAACACTTATTTATGCCTGTGACGATAACAAATTCGTCATTGAAAATAGTCGGCAAAATCACATTTTTCTGTCATTTCACAGTGACGTAACCGCGCTCCTGCAGGCGCGCCTGCGCGTCATCGCTCATGACATATTTTATGAACTTTCCCGTAGCCGCGCTCGCGTTATACCCTACGATATATATGAACGGCCGCTGGATCGGATAATCTCCGTTCCTCACCGTCTTCACGGACGGCATCACACCATTGACACTGAGAGTCCTGACACTTCTGCCCGCCTGAGCGAGAGAGATGTAACCGATGCTGCCCTGTTTCGACGCGACTGTCTTCACTACTTTATACGCGGATATGCGGACCGCCGCGCTCTTTGTCGTACGGTCTGTCTTTCCATCGTACACCTTTGTCTTTTCAGTGAACACTTCGCGGGTGCCGGAACCAGCCTCACGACTCACGACCGTGATCTTCTTATCCTGTCCTCCGACCTCGCTCCAGTTCTTTATTTCGCCGGTGAATATCTTTTTCAGCTGAGAAAGAGAAAGATCGCTGACCTCGACATCCTTGTTCACGATGACAGCGACACCATCGATTGCGATAGTGTATTTCTTCTTCACCGACTGCATCTCTCCGTCGACCGGCTCCCTCGAAAGAGCTCCTATATCGGCAGAAGAATCTGAAATAGCATCGACAGCTTTCGATGAATCAGTGCTGTTCACGATGACATCGATGCCCCGCTCGCTTTCCATGAACCCCTTAGCAAGCTCCTTAGTGAGCGGCTGGACAGAAGTCGAGCCCGTTACGATCACGCTCGAGCCGAAAGAACCGGCACACCCTGCGAGACCCGCGCAAAGGACCGCGCACAGCGCTATCGCGGCGGCGGTCTTCAGTTTATCCCTTAACTTCTTCATTTCTATCACCTCTCCCTATATAGAAAGGTAACACTTCAATGTTACAGAGATATTAAGCGGAGGTTAGATTTCTGTTAATTCTTTTCCTTCAAGCATGAACACAGTCTCCTCACATATATTGGTCGCGTAATCGGCGATCCTCTCCACATGCTCCGCGACGAACGCGAACTGCACCGCGCATTCCGCCTTGTCAGGCTCTGTCGAAGCCACATTTATCTGCTCCTCGAGTACGAATTTATAGAGTTCATCTATCTCGTCATCCTTCTTCCATACCCTGCGGGCCAGCCTGAGATCCTTGTCCACGAATGAACGTATCGAATCCGAGACCATCTGTGCCGACATCTTCGCCATGCGCGGAAGGTCGATCAGTTCTTTGTAGTAATCCTGATCATTCAGTCTGATCGCGAACTTCGCGAGATCGACACAGTGATCGCCGATGCGCTCGATGTCCCGTATCGTTTTCATTATAGATACGGCTGTCCTGAGCTCGCCCGCGAGGGGCGCCTGCGTCGCGAGGAACATGAAACAATCCGAGTTTATCTCATCTTCCAGATCATCTATTTCCTCATCGCCGTCCATGACCTGCCTCGCCAGCATCATGTCCTTGTTCTCTATCGATTTCATCGCGTCTATTATCTGCGCTTCCACAGCCTCCGCCATCGCGAGCACCTTGTCGTCTATCTTCTTCATCTCGTCATCCAGGCGCTGCCGCCCGTTGACGCGTTTTATATCATTACTGCCGTATGCTTCCATCAGCCGAACCTCCCCGATATATATTCTTCAGTTTTCTTGTTGTCCGGAGCAGAAAATATCTTCTCCGTGCTGTTGACTTCCAGTAATTCCCCGAGCAGGAAGAACGCCGTCTGGTCGGACACCCTGCCCGCCTGCTGCATATTATGCGTCACGATCACTACTGTATATTTGCCCGACAGATCATGCAGCAGCCCTTCGATCTTCGCCGTAGCTACCGGATCGAGCGCCGATGTGGGCTCATCCATGAGGATCACCTCCGGCTCCACCGCAAGGCACCTCGCGATGCAAAGTCTCTGCTGCTGACCGCCTGACATCCCGAGCGCCGACGTGTGCAGCCTGTCCTTCGTCTCGTCCCAGAGTGCCACCTCTTTGAGAGTACGCTCCACTATTTCATCGAGCCTCTTCTTGTCCGTGATCCCGTGTACCTTCGGCCCGTATACCAAATTTTCATATATCGTCTTCGGGAACGGATTCGGGCGCTGGAATACCATGCCCACTTTTTTTCTGAGATCCGTCACATCACATTCCTTCGAATAGATGTCCTCTCCATCGAACAATATCTCCCCTTCGACCTTCGCTCCTTCAACGGTGTCCTGCATCCTGTCGAGAGTCCGCAGGAACGTGGATTTGCCGCATCCCGACGGTCCGATCAGCGCGGTGACTTTGTGCCTCGGGATATCTATATCTATATCCTTCAGCGCGTGGAAGTCGCCGTAATGCAGATTCAGATCGCGTATTTTGAACGCGAGGTCGTTTGTTGTCTTCACATTACTTATCATTTGCTTATATTCCTTCCTATCCTGTTTGCCGCCGTATTAATCAGCAGCACTATCATTATCAGAAGCGCGGCGCAGGCGTACGTCTTATCGTCCGAAATGCCTTCAGACGCGAGCATGTACAGATGCAGCGCTATAGTCCTTGTCGAGCTGAACAGCGATGTCGGTATGTTGAGCGATCCTCCGATCGTCAGCATGAGCGCCGCCGTCTCTCCGATAGCTCTTCCAACACCGAGGATGACTCCTGTCAGTATGCCTCCCTTGCAGCACGGCAGCACGACTTTTTTTATCGTGTACCACTTTGTCGCTCCAAGCGACAGGCTTCCTTCGCGGTAACTCATCGGCACTGTCTTCAGCGCCTCTTCAGTCGTCCTCACTATCGTCGGAAGTATCATCAGTGTGAGCGTAAGCGCTCCCGCTATGACCGACCATCCCATCTGCATGTAGACCACGAAGAACGCGAATCCAAACAGTCCGAATATGATAGACGGTATCCCGGCAAGCACTTCCGTAAAGAACCTTATGATCTTTATTATCCTGCCGCCTTTCGAGTACTCGCTGAAATATACTGCCCCCGCTACTCCTATCGGTGTCGATATGAGCACCGCGAGTACTGTGACCGCGAGTGTCCCGACTATGACTGAGAATATCCCGCCTTCCGCGCCTAGAGCTTCCGGCTCCTTTGACAGAAATGTCCACGTGATATGCGGCACACCTTTGACGAGTATGAATCCGAGTATCAGGAACAGCACCGCGAGCGTGAGCCCGGCTACCGCCCAGATCATTCCGAAAAACGCTTTCTCATGTGCCTCTTTCCGCGGGGCCTTTCTGCCCTTCAGGCTCGTCTCTGTCACCGGCCGGATGCCGCTCTGCCTTTTTTTGACCGACTCCGTCATGCGGCCTCACCTCCGAACTTCTTCATTACTGCCTGGGCCGCGCCGTTAAGTATCACTATGATCACAAACAGCACTATGCCTATCGCGAAGAGCGCCTGCTGATGCTCCGCTGTCGCGTAACTCATTTCCATCGCTATAGTTCCCGTCATGGTAGCTGCCGGCGAGAATATGCCGTGCGGCACTACCGCTACATTTCCCGTTATCAGCAGGACAGCCATCGTCTCTCCTATGGCCCTTCCCATGCCGAGGACTATCGAGGAGAATATCCCCGACCTCGCTGCCGGGAGAACGACCTTTGTGATCGTTTCCCTGCGATCCGCGCCGAGCGCGTACGACGCCTCGCGGTAAGTCACCGGCACAGCGTCTATTGAATTGACCGATATGCTCACTATCGTGGGCAGGATCATTATTGCCAGTATTATAGCTCCGGCGAGGACCGACAAACCTGTCGCTCCCGCATCGGGGCTGAACACATTCGCGACGGCTCTTATCATCGGAACTATGACCGCCAGTCCGAAAAACCCATACACGACCGATGGGATCCCGGCCAGAAGTTCTATTGCCGATCTGAAAAAGCCTGCCTGCTTTTTATCCAGGACTTCCGACAGAAAGACTGCGCATCCGAGTCCTGTCGGTATCCCTATTATCAGCGCGCCTATAGTCACTGCCATTGAACCCGCTATCAGCGGGAGTATCCCGTAACTGCCGTTTGTCGGTGACCAGTCGGTCCCGAATATGAACTTCAGCAGTCCCGTTCTCTGTATCGCCGGCATGCCCTGCGCGAATATGAATATCGTTATGAGAGCGACGGCCGCTACTGATACGGCCGCGCAGATAAAGATAAGTTTTTCAATTACTTTCTCTCTCGTGTACATGCTCTCTTCCCCTTACTGCTCATCCTTGTTCACCGGGATGAATCCATTTTTCTTGACCTGTTTCTGTCCGGCGTCACTCATCACATAATCTATGAACGCCTGAGTCTCGCTGCTGACATCGCTGCCTACCGCGTATATGAACGGCCTCTGTATCTTATATGTCCCGTCGAGCACTGTACTTTCCGATGGCGCGACGCCTTCTACTTTGACCGTCTTTGTGTCATTGCTGACCGATGCCAGCGATACGTATCCGATGCTGTACGGTGTCGATTTGACCGTCTTATTGACTGCTCCTGTCGATGACTGCACTACCGCGTCCTTTGTCGTATTGTCCTTGTTGTCGCTCAGTACGCCTGTCTTTGTCGTGAACGCTTCACGCGTTCCTGAGCCTTCTTCTCTGCTGACTACAGCGATCTTGTTATCATCTCCTCCGACCTTCTTCCAGTTTGTGATCTTTCCCGTGTAGATCTTTTTGAGCTGGTCAAGTGTGAGATCAGTAACGTTCACATCTTTATTCACTACGACCGCTACTCCGTCTTTTGCGATCATGTAAGTCTTTTTGACGTCGCTTTTTTCCGAGTCGTCTATCTCTCTCGAGAGAGCTCCTATCGTCGCGATCCCATCGCTGAGCGACTTGACCGCCTGCCCTGAGCCTCCTCCCTGGACTTCGATGTCTGCCCCGCTATTGTCTTTCATATATTCTTTCGCGAGCGCCTCAGAAAGCGGCTGCACTGATGTCGATCCCGCGATCACTACATCCGCGCTGCTCCCCGATGATCCCGCCGAGCTGCTCCCGCATCCCGCGAAACCTGCTGCCGCCACTGACATTACTGCCACCGCCGCGATGATTTTACATACTTTCCTTTTTACTTTCTGTTTCATTTTCCATCATCCTTTCTTCGACACACCTGTGCCTTCTTTTATCTTTTACATCTCTTTCGTTTACAGTCACAGATTAATCCCGCCATGTTACACGTTCATTAAATATTCTGTTAAATCGAGATTAATTTTGTAAAAAAATATTTAACATGAATTTAACATTGCCTTAACCTTTTTCGCTTTTTCGCGCATCGGAGACATAATATACTTCTGCATAGAGTGAGTAACTATGATGTAAGAAACAGAAGGGGAAAATTATGAACAGTGAAGTATTCAAGATGGTGATCGCGCTGCTCGGCGGCCTGGCCTTATTCATCTACGGGATGAATCTGATGAGTGACGGGCTTCAGAAAGCGGCCGGCGACAAGATGAAAAAGTTCCTTGCCATGCTGACGAGGAATCCAGTGCTCGGCATGCTCGCGGGCTTATGCACGACGGCTGTGCTGCAGTCGAGTTCGGCGACTA
>CALDNM010000091.1 GCA_937915045.1 uncultured Clostridia bacterium | reverse complement strand
AGCTGATTTCCTCGCGGCGTACGAACTGAACACCTTCGCGGATGAGAGGGCCCTGTACGCTCTTATTTTATAGTAATACCTCTTATTCGCCTTGAGCCCCGTATCAGTCCATGATGTCTTCGTGCTTCCGCGCGTCTTGACAAATGTATATGTTCCGTTTTTAGACGTCGCCCGGTATATCCGGTATCCCGACGCGTACGCGATCTTCGACCATTTGACCGTTTCTTTCTTCTTTCCCGCCTTCACAGTTATCGTCGGCGTCGTCAGCGTGATCGCTCTTATCGCCTTATACGCGTTGATGAGCCCATAAGCCGTGCTGTCGTCAAATCCCGACGATCCAAGATCCGTAGCCGTCGCTTCGATATCTTTTATAACATCCGCCGGTGTCAGATCAGGATGCGAATAGATGACCATCGCGGCTATAGCGGTGACAATAGGCGTTGCCATCGATGTCCCGGAGTAAGATATGTAATTCGTGTAATTCGAATTCGCGTCATTCGAGAAGTAACAGCTGTATATGCTGTTCCCCAGAGCGGAGATGTCTTTTTTCGATCCGTAATTCGAAAAATACGCTCTCTTATTAGCGTCATTGAGCGCGATGACTTCGAGCGCGCCGTCAATATCTCCCAGTGTGATCGTCGCAGTCGTGTTGCTGTTGCCGGCGGCGCACACTACAAGCGTCCCGTGTTCAGTCAGATAGTCCACCGCGTAATCGAGCGCTTCATCTTCGCCTTCCCCGCCGAGACTCATATTCACTACCTTAGCCCCATTTTCATATGCGTAGTCGAGCGCGTACACCAGGGTGTTTGTATAGAAGTACATCCCGTCATCAGAAGCCCCTATCACGAAGAGATCGAGCAGGCTGTTATCTCCGCCGCTCCCTACTCCCGCGAGCCCGACTCCGTTGTTCGCCGTCGCTCCGATGATCCCGGTGACGTGCGTGCCGTGACCGACTTCAGTATCCGCGTCTGCAGTAAGAGAAGAAGTATTGCCGTAATAATCGATATCCACTGACAGATCTTTATCCACGCTGCCGAGATCTTCATGCGAAAGGTTCGCGCCGGTATCGACGACCGCGACTTTGACTTTCGATTTTCCGCTGTACTTGCTCTTGAGAAGTTTCCACGCCGATGACGTGTTCGTCGCGTTGATGTACTTCGTATAATTCGTAATGGAATTCGTGAAGGCCTGGTCGTTTGTCACAGAAGAGATCTTGTATTTATAGTTCCTGTAAACGGCTTTGACGCTGCTGTCGCTTTTGTAATCTGCCTTCGCTTCACTGAACGATCTGCCGCTTCCCGGTTTCACGACCGCTATATAGTTGTCGCTCCCGAGTTTTCTGACCTGCCTGCAGGTATCACTGCTGCTCTTGACGATCTTCTTAGCCTCGCTTTTGCTGCTCACGTCTTTCTTGAACATGACGATCATATCGCCGGTCGATTCTCGCGTCGTTCCCGCGGCGTCAGTCACGGAAACAGAAGAAGACGCATACACGTCTCCCGCCTGCGGCAGGACGCAGAAACTCATCGAAAGAGCCACTGCAGCCGCGGTCAGGACAGCCAGTATCCGTCTTCTTTTAATTTTTGTCTTATTGTGTGTCATGGATCATGCCCCTCCCTTTCGGGATCCACATGTCACATGTCGCTGTGTTCGCGAAGCAGCTGGTTCTTAAGATCCCATAGCTTCGGTGACAAGTCGACATAGTAAGTCTGCGGATTTTCAAATCTCAGCATCTCATCCCACATTCCGTTCACCTGATCAGCACAGTATTTCTTGATTTCCTCAAGCGTCGGCATATCATAAACGAGTTCTCCGTTCTTGAAGATCTGTTTTCTCAGATTCTTAGCATAGAAATTATTGAGTTTTTTCCTCTTCCACACAGCCGACGGGTCGAATATGCCGTAATCGTCCCCATCCGGTACAGATTCATCGTGAAGCGTGATCACATCGGCGATCGCGTGATCCGTATCCTTGTCGTACAGTCTGCAGAGCGTCTTGAATCCCGGATTTGTGATCTTCTCTATGTTCTCGCTTATCTTCATCTTAGGAATTATGACCCCGTCCTTTTCGAGCGCCGCGAGTTTATATACGCCGCCGAATACCGGATCCGATTTCGCCGTTATGAGCCTCTCGCCCACCCCGAACGAATCGATGCACGCTCCCTCAAGAAGGATGTCCTGTATTATATATTCATCGAGCGAGTTCGATATGACGATGCTGCAGTCCTGCAGCCCCTCCGCGTCGAGTATCGCTCTTGTTTTCTTTGTCAGATAGCTGACGTCTCCGCTGTCTATCCTGACTCCCATTTTCTTTGGCCTGAGTTCCTTGAAAACTTTTATCGCTGAAGGGAGCCCTGTTTTAAGTACATTATAAGTATCTATCAGAAGCACGCAGTTGTCCGGATAGATCTCGCCGTATGCCTTGAACGCATCATATTCCGACGGGAACATCTGTACCCAGCTGTGAGCCATAGTGCCGAGTCCGACTACACCGAGATCTCTGTCCGAGATCGTGCATGCTGTACCGCAGCATCCTCCGATGTAAGCAGCTCTCGCTCCGTAAATAGCGGCTGAAGGTCCGTGAGCTCTCCTTGTTCCGAACTCCATGACCGGTCTTCCCTTCGCGGCCCTCACGATCCTGTTTGCCTTGGTTGCTATCAGGCTCTGGTGATTTATGAGAAGAAGCACCATCGTCTCCATGAACTGCGCCTGGATAACAGGTCCTCGGACCGTAATGAGGGGTTCATACGGGAATACCGGAGTTCCTTCCGGGATAGCCCATACATCACACGAGAACTTGAAGTTCTTGAGATAATCGAGGAATCCCTCGGAGAAGCATTTTTTGCTTCTGAGATAGTCTATATCTTCCTCAGTAAAATCGAGATCCTTCATGTACTTTATGACCTGCTCGAGTCCTGCCATGATAACGAATCCGCCCTTATCAGGGATTTCCCTGAAGAACATGTCGAAATACGCGATTTCGTCCTTCATGCCCGATTCAAAGTAACCATTTGCCATAGTGATCTCATAGAAATCGGTGAGCATGGTCATATTAACTTTTTCTATCATTGCGATAGTGCCTCCACAATTAACATTGTTGTTCCGATGCAATACTATAGCCGCAACATGCGGCTTACCGCTATTTTAACATGTTTTTGAGGTATTGTCCCGTATATGATCGTTTTACTTTTGCCACTTCTTCCGGCGTGCCTTCCGCAACGATCTCTCCCCCGCGGTCTCCGCCGTCCGGTCCGAGGTCGATTATGTGGTCAGCTCTCTTGATGACATCAAGGTTGTGTTCTATGACAACTACCGTATTCCCGGCATCCACGAGCTGGTCGAGCACCTTCAGTAGCTTGTCGACATCCGCGAAGTGCAGCCCTGTCGTAGGCTCGTCTAAGATGTACATAGTCTGCCCGGTCCCGCGCTTCGAGAGCTCCGCCGCGAGCTTTATACGCTGCGCTTCTCCTCCCGAAAGCTGCGTCGAAGGCTGTCCGAGTTTGACGTATCCCAGTCCGACTTCATCAAGCGTCCTGAGTTTTCTTGTGATCGACGGGATGTTCTCGAAAAACTCGAGGGCTTCACTTATATTCATATCAAGTACTTCATAGATGTTCTTTCCTCTGTACTTGACTTCAAGCGTCTCACGGTTGTATCTCTTTCCATGACATACTTCGCACGGTACATATACATCCGACAGGAAATGCATCTCTATCTTTATGATACCGTCTCCCTTGCACGCTTCACATCTTCCGCCTTTGACATTGAAACTGAAACGTCCCGGCTTATAACCGCGGATCTTCGATTCTGTCATCTCTGCAAAAAGCTGCCTTATATGTGTGAACACTCCCGTATATGTCGCAGGGTTAGATCTCGGTGTCCTGCCTATAGGCGACTGATCGATATTTATCACCTTGTCTATATTCGACAGCCCCGTGATCGTTTTGAAAGCACCAGGCTTATCCTTCGCGCGGTAAAGTTTCTTCGCGAGCCCTTTATATAGTATTTCGTTTATGAGGCTGCTCTTGCCCGATCCTGATACACCTGTCACGCATACCAGCTCCCCGAGCGGGATCTTCACATCTATGTTTTTTAAATTGTGTTCTTCCGCGCCCTTGACTGTGATCTTTTTCCCGTTTCCTTTTCTCCTCTTCTCCGGCACCTCGATCTTTCTCTTTCCCGAAAGGTACTGCCCGGTGATCGACTCCTCGCACTCCTTGATATCTTCGACCGTGCCCTGAGCGACGACTTCTCCTCCGTGTATCCCGGCGCCCGGCCCGATATCTATTATCTGGTCGGCAGCGTACATAGTCTCCTCATCGTGCTCTACTACGAGCAGAGTATTCCCAGCGTCGGTAAGACTGCGGAGCGACTTCAGCAGCATCGCGTTATCCTTCTGATGGAGACCGATGCTTGGCTCATCCAGGATATAAAGCACCCCGACGAGCCCTGATCCTATCTGAGTCGCCAGCCTTATCCTCTGCGACTCTCCGCCCGACAGAGTGGCCGATGCTCTTGAAAGCGTCAGATAATCGAGTCCGACCTGCTTCATGAACTGCAGACGCGCCGTGATCTCCTTCAGTATCTGATGAGCGATCTTTTCTTCTTTCTCAGTGAGCTCGAGCCCGTCCACGAATTCAAGTTCCTTCTTGACCGGCATATCGCAGAACTCAGTGATGTTCAGCCCTCCGACTGTCACAGCAAGCACTTCCGGCTTCAGCCTCTGTTCTCCGCACGCTTCACACGGCTTCGATGACATGTACTTCTGCAGCCATTCTTTCATCATATCTGACGATGTCTTTCTGTAACGCCTCTCAAGGTTGTTTATGAGCCCTTCAAAAGGATGATCGCGATACTCTTTTTTTCCGCTGCTTCTTATATAATAATAAGTTATGTGTCAATTTCCCGTACCATACAGTAATTCTTTTGTGAATTTTTTAGGGAGTTTTTCGTAAGGCGTGTCGAGTGATACCCCATGATCTTCCGCCAGCGCTGTCACCATGCGCTTATAGAATCCTTTGAATTCCATGCTCGCGTAGAAGTTGTTCAGTGCTCCGCCATTTATGCTCTTCGATTTGTCCGGGATGATCTCATCAGGCTCGATGCTTTCTATGAATCCTAGCCCGTTGCACTCAGGGCACGCGCCGAAAGGGCTGTTGAACGAAAACATCCTCGGCTCGAGTTCCTCGATGCTGCTTCCGTGCTCCGGACACGCGAGCTTCGTGCTGAATATCTTCTCATCTTCGTATCCTTCATCTCCCTGTATCTGAACGCGTACCAGTCCTTCTCCGTTCTGGATCGCGAGCTCACCCGCCCCCGCGAGCCTCGCTTCCGCTCCTTCTTTTATCTTCACTCTGTCGACCACTATATCGATCGAGTGGCGAAAAGTCTTTTCCAGTTTTATCTCGTCATCGCCGATCCTCTTCATCTCGCCGTCCACGCGTACCCTTGTGAATCCGTCACGCTGTATCCTCCCGATGACCTTTTCGTGAGTGCCCTTCTTTTCGCGGATGACAGGGGCCATGATAGTGAGCCTCGCGCCTTCCCCGATATCCATAAGAGTGTCGACGATCTGATCGACAGACTGACTCGTGATCTCCCGTCCGCATACCGGGCAGTGCGGTATCCCGATCCTCGCGTAAAGAAGACGCAGATAATCGTAGATCTCCGTCACTGTACCGACAGTCGATCTTGGGTTCTTGCTCGTCGTCTTCTGATCTATCGATATCGCCGGTGAAAGTCCCTCGATGTATTCCACATTCGGTTTTTCCATCTGCCCCAGGAACTGCCTCGCGTAAGATGAGAGACTTTCCACATAGCGCCTCTGTCCCTCAGCGTATATCGTATCAAAAGCGAGCGACGACTTGCCGCTCCCCGAAAGTCCTGTGAGCACGACAAATTTGTCACGCGGTATCCTGACGCTGATATTTTTGAGGTTGTTTTCCTTTGCCCCTTTGATAACTATTTCGTTTGCCATTTTTCCTCCGGCCCCTTAAAGCTTTGCTCTGTATTCAAACACGCGGTCACGCAGCATCGCCGCTCTTTCGAACTGCAGATCCGCCGCCGCCTTCTTCATTTCCTTCTCGAGTTCCTTCACATAATCACGCAGTTCCTTCTTCGTGAGATCCATCGGACTCATGCCCTTGTATTCTTCGATATCCTCCGCGGCCTTCGTCGCCTCTATCGCTTCCCTCACTGCCTTCTTGACAGTCTTCGGCGTGATGTTGTGTTCCTTATTATATTCGTCTTGTATCTTTCTCCTGCGCTCGGTCTCGTCGATCGTCTTTTTCATCGCCGGGCTTATATTGTCAGCGTACATGATCACGCGCCCTTCGACGTTTCTCGAAGCCCTTCCGACCGTCTGCATCAGTGATGTCTCGGTCCTCAAAAATCCTTCGCGGTCCGCGTCGAGGATCGCTACCAGCGAAACTTCCGGGATATCCAGTCCCTCTCTCAGAAGATTTATCCCGACCAGTACGTCGAAACTCCCCTTCCGCAGATCGCGGATTATTTCCGTCCTCTCAAGCGTGTCTATATCCGAATGGAGATACTTTACCTTTATACCCGTATTCTTCAGATAATCCGTAAGGTCCTCCGCCATTTTTTTAGTAAGTGTAGTAACGAGCACTCTCTCGCCTTTTTTTGTTGTCGCGTTGATCTCACCTATGAGATGGTCTATCTGCCCCTTGGTCGGCACGACTTCTATCGGCGGATCCAGCAAGCCCGTAGGTCTTATGATCTGCTCCGCGCTTATACCGCCGCTCTTTTCTCTCTCATACTCCGCGGGCGTCGCGCTGACGAATACGATATTATTGATCATCCCGTCGAATTCCTCGAACGTCAGCGGCCTGTTGTCAAGCGCCGACGGAAGACGGAAGCCGTAATCCACGAGGTTGTTTTTCCTCGAGAGGTTGCCGTGGTACATCGCGTGGAGCTGCGGCAGCATCGCGTGCGATTCGTCCATTATAGTAAGGTAGTCGTCCGGGAAGTAATCTATAAGGGTGTAAGGTCTCGCGCCGGCCGGCATATTATTCAGATGCCTCGTATAATTTTCGATCCCCTTGCATCTTCCGATCTCACGAAGCATCTCAAGATCATAACGCGTGCGCTGCTCTATGCGCTGAGCCTCGAGGAGCTTGCCTCTCTCTTTGAACCATTTGATCCTGTCTTCCAGTTCCTTTTCTATCGTGCCAAGCGCCACCTCAAGCTTCTCCGGCGACGTGACATAATGCGATGCCGGGAATACCGCGACATGATTTCTCGTCCCGATGATCTCACCCGTTACCGCGTTGAATTCTCTTATACTGTCTACCTCATCACCGAACAGTTCGACTCTGACCGGATTTTCTTCGCTCGCCGGAAAAATATCTATCGTATCTCCGCGCACTCTGAATGTGCCACGCTCAAAATCGATATCGTTTCTGTCGTATCTGATGTCCACGAGCTTACGCAGGATATCTTCTCTGCTCTTCTCCATGCCAGGGCGCAGCGACAGCACCTGCTTCTCGTAGTCCACAGGCGAACCGAGTCCGTATATACACGATACCGACGCGACAACGATGACATCGCGTCTTTCATTCAGAGCCGCGGTGGCGGAATGTCTGAGTTTGTCGATCTCGTCGTTGATGTCGGAATCCTTTTCTATATATGTGTCAGTCGAAGCCACGTATGCCTCAGGCTGATAATAATCGTAGTAGCTCACGAAATACTCGACCGCGTTGTCAGGGAAAAATTCTTTGAATTCGCCGTACAGCTGAGCAGCCAGTGTCTTATTATGAGATATCACAAGTGTAGGTCTCTGCACCTTTTCGATAAGGTTGGCCATCGTAAAAGTTTTCCCGCTTCCGGTGACGCCCATGAGCGTCTGATATTTTCTGCCGTCCTCAAGACCCTTTACGAGTTTTTTGACCGCTTCAGGCTGATCGCCCGTCATCTTGTATTCTGATTTTATCTTGAAATCCATAGTACCGAAATTATATCATAAAGAACATACATTCGCAACGCGGCCGTTATCATAATGCTGTAATAATAACGTGATAAACTATTGGCATTTCCAGAATTTTCAATTATAATAGAATTTAAATATAACATAATACAGGGGGCAGGGACATGGATAAGTATCGTGAAGAAAAATACCGTCTCCTTGTGGAAGAGACGGGCACCGCATTATTTGAATGGGATCTCACAGGCGAATCTTTTGAGTGCACAGATTCCTTCTATGATTACGCTCTAAGTGATTTAGATGTACATACTATCCTGTCCAATGAAGGCCCTCTGGATATGGTCTATCCTGATGACCGACCGGCGCTTTTCACATTTTTCAAAGATACAGAAAAACTTCCGAAAGCCGAGACTGTGCTTCGTCTTAAGATGAAGGACGGTACTTTCAGGTGGAGTCGCATGTCCGGGATATTCATCAAAGACGAGAACGGCCGGAATACCCGCGTCATCGGCATCATATCGGACATCGATGAAGACAAGCAAAGAGCATTCATGACAGAAGGACTTCTCAACGCGATCCCCGGAGGTATAGCGATCCTGCGCATAATCCCCGAAGAGCCGATTTTTGAATGCCTGTATTTCAGTGACGGCTTTGCCGCTATGTCCGGACGTTCACGTGAAGATATCGATAAGGCACTGAAAAATGGCGCCCCTCTTTACAATGTAGTTTACCCCGCGGACAAAGAACGCTTTTTATCGACATGGCTCAAGCAGTCCGCCAAAGAGCTGCCTGTCAATATGCTGTATCGCTGCCGCACTGTCAAGGAAGACATCTACTGGACACACATGTCCGCGACTAAAATAAAAGATGACAGAGGATGCCCGGTGTACTATGCCATCTTCACTCAGCCGAGTGATGAAGCGCTGCTGTACAGAGCCCTTGTGGAAGGATCTTCAACCGCGACTTTTGTCGCCGAGAAAGCAAGCCGGAATATTCTTTACGTCAATGATTCATGGAAAGCTATTGAGAAAATAGATCAAAATACGAATGTAGTCGGAAAATCTCTTTTCTCGCTTATTACCAATCTTAACTGTCAACACATATGTTACACTTTGAGAAGTATTCTGATACAACCTG
>CALDNM010000090.1 GCA_937915045.1 uncultured Clostridia bacterium | reverse complement strand
AGTGTTTTATAAAGCTGCTCCAGCTGGATCGGTATGGACGAACATCTTTCAAAACCGATCCAGCTGGAGCAGCTTTATAAAACACTGGCATTACTGATAGCACACAGGGGGTAATATTATGCGCAGAACGCTTTTGGTCGTCGATGACGTCAAAGTCAATCGCGACATCCTCAATAGAATATTATGCGATGAATATGATATCATCGAAGCGGAAAACGGGAATGAGGCTTTAGAAAAGATGACCGGCTTCGGGCCTGAGCTTTCTGCTGTTCTTCTGGATCTTTCGATGCCGGTGATGAATGGGTTTGATGTTATCGTACATATGAAAAACGATGCCGATCTAAAGCAGATACCGATCATCGTGATGACAGCTCAGACAGAGGAAGCTTCTGAAGTCAAAGCTCTGAAATCAGGTGCCAATGACTACATAATCAAGCCTTATAACCCGACTATAATCAGGCAGCGTGTCCGCAATGTTATCAACCTCCGTGAGACCGCGGCAGCTGTCAATGAAATGCAGTTAGACCGTCTCACCGGGATCTACAGCCGCAATGCCTTTTTCGACAAGGCTGCCGCCATGATCAATGAAAAAGAACCGTCTTACTATGTTCTGTCCTGTTTCGATATAGATAATTTCAAGGTCATCAACGATCAGTACGGCACTCTCAAGGGCGATTCTGTACTGCGTATGATAGCGGATACCCTCAAAGAAGGAATGGACGATATCGGCGGATTATGCGGCCGTATCATGGCTGATAATTTCGCTATCATGTATCCTCGCAGCTTTATCGGATCCGACAAGCTTGACATGATACGTGAGAAAGCGTCAGTCCTCGACGGATCGATCGCTCCGGTCTCTTTCAGCACAGGGCGATACATAATCGATGATAACTCTCTTTCAGTCAACTCGATGTTCGACAGAGCGACTATGGCAGAAATGTCGATCAAGGGCCGCTACGACACGACCATCGCGGAGTTCAGCGAATCCATGCGCGAGCAGCTGCTTCAGGAGCAGCAGATCGTGACTGAGATGAACAGCGCGCTCCGGACCGGGCAGTTCGAACCATGGTTCCAGCCGCAGTACAATCATGCTACCGGTGAGCTCATCGGCGCGGAAGCACTGGTCCGCTGGCGTCATCCTGAACATGGCCTTATCTCTCCGGCAAAATTCATCCCGGTATTTGAGCAAAATGGATTTATCTATGAGCTCGACAAATATATATGGGAAGAAACGTGCCGGTGTCTGCACAGATGGATAGAAGAGGAACGTTCGCCTCTCCCTGTTTCCGTGAATGTCTCACGGTATGACGTATATAAAAACGATTTGACGGATATTTTTTCCGCGCTCATCGAAAAATATGAGCTCCCTGTCGATCTGCTTCGAATAGAGATAACAGAATCAGCTTTTTCTAAAAGCTCAGAGCAGATCATCAGCGTCGTAAAAAGCCTGATAGAAAAAGGCTTTACTGTGGAGATAGACGATTTTGGCAGCGGATATTCTTCGCTCAATACACTGAAAGACGTCCCGGCGCAGGTCATCAAACTCGACATGAAATTCCTTGAGTCCTCCGATGACTCAAAGCGCGGCGGCAATATATTAGAATCCATGGTGCGCATGGCCAAATGGCTCGATATGTCTGTCATTGCCGAAGGTGTTGAAACAAAAGAACAGGCTGATTTTCTCAAATCCATCGGCTGTTTTCTCGTGCAGGGATATCTGTACGCGAAACCGATGCCGGTCACCGGATATGAAGCGCTTGCGGCAAAAAGTGTCAAACAAAGGAAGAAAGTTACGCTTGAAACCCTTGAGCATCTGGACAACAACGCGTTTTGGGATCCTGATTCTCTTGATACGCTCATATTCAACACTTATCTCGGCGGCGCGTGCATATATGAATATGAAAACGGGAATATCGAGCTTCTGCGCGCGAATGATAAATATGTACAGGTCATCGGCAGTGCAGGTATGACACTTGAGGACGCGCTTAAACTCAACTGGGCCGATCATATGGATGATAAAAGCAAAAAATCCTTATCCGATATAATCAATACGACTCTGTCCGACGGCAATGAAAAGACCGAAGAATTTGTTTTTACAGATCTCCCCGGCTGCCCTGAAAAGGTATATCTCCGTTCTACCCTGCGCGTGATCGCGAGGATCGGAGAAAGGTATCTCATTTACTGCACGAATGAAAATATCACCGCGCAGCGGCTTGCTGAACAAAAAAGGCTGGCTTACAGCGATCAGCTGGCGGCTATCATGAAGAATCTGAACGGCGGCATATCGGCCAAGATCTGGAATGAGGGAAAACAGAAACTGTTATTCGCCAATGCCAAATATTACTCAATGCTCGGTTACACCAAAGAACAGTTTACACGTGAATGTCCTAAAGGACTTTTCGATATCATGCATCCTAAAGATGTATCTTTAGTAAAGTCCGTGATCGATAAAGTACTTTCCACTGAAGAACCGACAATAGTTGAATTCCGTCTGCGCACTCGTGACGGCCGGTCGATGTGGATCCGCAGTCATAACTCCATATGCCATATAAATGGTATCGCTGGTCCCGTACAGCTTTCGATAATTGTCGATATCACGAGTCAGAAAGAAACGACAGAGCAGCTTAGTTTTCTCGAAAGTGTCGCTCACGCGCTTCTGGCAAATCCGGATACCACGGAAAGCATCCTGGCGATACTTCGCAGGCTCCGGGATTTCTTCGACAGCAGCAGAGTCTATGTATTTGAACTCGATTTCAAAAATGGTTCCGCGGCATGCACGTATGAAGTCTGCGGTGACGGCATCCGTGAAGAAAAGGATGCTCTCCAGGACCTTCCTTTGAATTCCGTGGCGTACTGGCTGCACGCTTTCGATGAGCAGGATCATGTCGATATCAAAGATGTGAAAAGCGCAAATATAAGTGATCGCGAAAAGGAACTGATACTCGAATGCGGTGTATCTTCCCTTCTCGCCATACCGCTCAGGCGAAATGAGAAGATCATCGGATTTGTTGGTATCGATGATCCGCTCAGAAGACGTGAACAGATAAAAAGTCTTTCAGCGCTCGGAGATTACATCTCTGTACTGCTGAACCGCCGCGATCTCTGTGAAATAATCAAGGAGGAAAATTTATGATGCCATACCCACTATCCGCACATCTGCTCGACAGCTTCCCGCGAGGGATGGGGCTGTTTGAACTCAAAGGGCAAAAGATTTTTCCCGTATATATGAACGATACTTTTTACGAGATGCTGCATGACACGCGCGAAGGCCGTAAACGTTTTGGAGCCGATCATTTTATCGAATCCATTCATCCCGATGACCAGCCTCTTTTCTATAATACAGAATATGACATCATGAATGGAACAGATCATTTCGATATCACCTACCGCATGATGGATGGTGAAGATAAATATTTCTGGATCCAGATCGCGGGAAAAGTCAGCAAGTCCGATGACGGACGCGTTATGATATACTGCGTTTTTTCTGATGTTGATCAGCATATAAGGATCCAGGCGGATCTTCAGAAAGACAGGCTGATGCTTAATCTCGCTATGCAGACTGCCAAGATGAGTTCATGGGAATACGATATGGAGAAGAAGTGCATATATCAGGAAACGACTTCTCAGATCCAGCACGGTTATGACAAAGTGGTATATGATGTACCAGAATCACTGATCAAAGATGGATTTGTCCACCCAAACAGTATCGATACATATCGTCAGCTTTTCAAAAGGATAAAAAAAGGGGAAGACCCGATACAAGGCGATGTTTTCATTCGCACACCTGACAGAAAAAGTTACTGGTGGGAGCGTGTTATCATCACCCCTGTATTCGACAGCGATGGAAACCATGTAAGATCCATCGGTACTGCCATCAATATCACAGAGCAAAAAAATATCGAAGCAAAATACAAACAGCAGATACGACTGTTCAACTCAACTAACGCTCCCAGCCTTATCGCGAAAGGTCTTTATGATCTCAGCAGCGGTACCGCGGAATATTACCATGTCGAAAGTGATACCGCCGTGAAACTCAACGTGCCTCATTCATATGAGACCGGTCTGAACGCGGCCGCGGCTGTTTTTATCGATCCTCCCGAAGCGGAAAAATTCAAAGCAATATTTGAGCGCGAAGCTCTGCTTCAGCAGTTCGGTGCGGGAAATACAGAGACAGAATATACATACCGCCGAAAGAACGCTGATGGCAATGTTATATGGGCAAAGACATCCGCGCAGCTTTATAGCGAGCCGGGATCGAACAATGTGATGTGTTTCCTGTATTCATACGATATAAATGATCAGAAGACCGCAAACGAAATAATCGATACGATGGTCCGCATCGACTACGATTATCTTGCTCTTCTTGACTGCCGCACTTGTGAATACACGGTATACGCGAACGATAAAGCGAGTAACACGCAGCTTCCGCCATTTCATTCTTCAGATTATGAAAGAGAGGTCGCTGAATACGCCAGAAAATATCTTCTTCCTAAGGATATCGAACGGAATATCCATGAAATGTCGATCTCGAATATTCGCGAGCAGCTCAGACATCAGGATTCTTTCGCGTCTTATGTCGATGTACGCGCAAAGGACGGCACGCTCGCCAGAAAAAAGCTTATGTTTTCATATGTCGACCGCAAAAATGAGAGAGTGATGATAACACGCTTAGACATTACTGACGTATATCAGCGTGAGCAGGCGCAGACAAAAAAACTATATGAAGCGAATAACGCAAAATCTGAATTTCTCTCTCACATGAGCCATGATCTGCGCACTCCGATGAATGCCATCATCGGCCTGTCGGAGCTCGCGAAGGATGAACTTTCCGATCCGGACGCGATGGGGACATATATCAGCAATATACATTCCACAGGGCAGTTCCTTCTGGGACTTGTCAATGACTGCCTCGATTTTGAAAAGTTATCGGGTCACAAAATGGAGCTGCATAACGTCCCTTATCCATACATTGAATTCAGAGACAATATCACTACGATGATAAAGCCTCTTTGTCAGCGTAAAAATATCGATTTCAGTTTTACTGAAGCCGCGCCATATACCGTCTTTATAGATAAAGTCCGCTTCGAACAGATCTTCTTCAATCTGCTGTCCAACTCTGTCAAGTATACAGAGAACGGAGGAAAGATCGAATTCGTGGCTGACAGTCATCTCAACGATGATGGATCTCTTGTTGTATGTGATTTTTATGTACGTGACAACGGCATAGGTATGAGCAAAGAATTCCAGGAGAAACTTTTTGAGCCTTTTGAACAGGAGTCCATAGACGGACACATGCCGCAGGAAGGTACCGGGCTCGGACTGTCTATCGTCAAAGAGCTCGTTGAACTGATGGGCGGGACTATATCTATCCGCAGCGAACGCGAAAAAGGAACTGAAGTGAAAGTGCATCTCGATATGCAGAATGTCACAGGCATGATGGATGTGCCTAAACGTTCCTCGGGGCCTGTATACGATGAAAACATATTGACCGGTAAGACAATATTACTGCTGGAGGATCATCCTCTCAACATGATGATAGCAAAAAAGCTTCTTGAAAAGCGAGACATAAAAGTCGTGTGCGCTGAAAATGGCAGAGCAGGGCTCGATATTTTCAGTGAGTCACCGAAGGGGACCTTCGACGCGATACTCACTGATATCCGCATGCCTCTTATGGACGGACTTGAAATGACAAAACATATACGCGCGCTGCCGTGTGAAGACGCGCAGTCTGTGCCTATGATCGCAATGACTGCTAACGCGTTCGAAGAAGATGTGAAAAAATCGCTTGAGGCAGGTATGGATGCCCATCTCTCAAAACCAATAGAGCCGGCTCTTCTGTACCAGACACTTGCCCGTCTCATAACTAAGCGTTATAACTGACGCTCAGTCTTTTTCGCCATCCTTCCTTATCGCGGCAAGGTATCTGTATATAGTCGGGTCCGAAACTCCGAGTATTTTCCCGACTTCTGTTACAGTTCCCTTGACCATGAATGTGCCCATTTCTCTTAGCTGTCTTACGATATCGACTTTCTCCGCCTTGCGCAGAGATCTCAGTCTTTGATTATCGCCCGGCACTATCCTCGCGAGATTGTTGCGCACCAGATCTTTTATATCGATATTGAAAGTCTCTTCAGCTTTTTCGTTTTCAGCTGTCTCAACACTGATCAGCGAATCGAGGATGTCCCGCGCTTCAGAATATTTTTCACAGTCCATATTGATACAGAGAAGTCCGATCAGTTTGCCTTTATTGTCCTTGATAAAATAAGTCGCTGATTTCACAGTATACCCGTGTATCGATACTCCCTTGTAATTTGCTTTATAAGGCTGTTCTTTGTAGATCTCGCTCTTAGCCATCTCGAGCGCAAGTCCGGTGACCGGAGACCCTATCTTGCGGCCGCTGATGTGCCCGTTTCTTATCGCTACGACTGACTTTTCCCAGTCTTCCATATCATGAAGCACGACCTCGGTATTGCTCCCCAGATAATCCGCCAGAAAATCGACTAATGAGATATAAGGCTCCAGTTTCTTATTCATTTTGGCCCCCTGTGATCAGTTCAACAGTTTCATTACTGTAATTATTGCAGATTCTCACTTTTTTATCAATAATAAATTATCAAAAAGTGCCCGGGATC
>CALDNM010000089.1 GCA_937915045.1 uncultured Clostridia bacterium | reverse complement strand
TCGATGATCTCAGTAACGACGCCGGACCCTACAGTCCTTCCGCCCTCTCTGATAGCGAATCTCAGTCCTTCTTCGATAGCGATCGGTGTGATCAGGTCTATCTCCATGACGACGTTGTCGCCAGGCATGCACATCTCTGTGCCTTCAGGAAGCTGAAGATCTCCTGTTACATCTGTTGTCCTGAAAAAGAACTGCGGTCTGTATCCGTTGAAGAACGGTGTATGTCTTCCGCCCTCTTCCTTCTTAAGAACATATACCTGTCCTTTGAACTTTGTATGCGGATGGATCGTTCCCGGCTTTGCGATGACCTGTCCTCTTTCGATCTCGTCTCTCTGTACTCCTCTTAAGAGTGCTCCGATGTTGTCTCCAGGTACTGCTTCATCCAGAAGTTTTCTGAACATCTCGATGCCTGTGACTACGACTTTTCTCTTCTCGTCTGTAAGTCCTACGATCTCGACTTCGTCGTTCATCTTGAGAGCGCCTCTCTCGACTCTTCCTGTTGCTACTGTTCCTCTTCCTGTGATCGAGAATACATCCTCTACAGGCATCAGGAACGGCTTATCTGTATCTCTTACTGGTTCTGGGATGTAATCATCTACTGCGTTCATAAGTTCGATGATGTCATCTCCCCAGTGGCTTGCTGGATCTTCGAGTGCCTTGAGCGCTGATCCTCTGATGATCGGTGTGTCGTCTCCAGGGAAATCATACTCGTCGAGCAGTTCTCTTACTTCCATCTCTACGAGATCGAGAAGCTCTTCGTCGTCTACCATGTCGCACTTGTTCAGGAATACGATGATGTAAGGTACTCCGACCTGTCTAGCGAGCAGGATGTGCTCTCTTGTCTGCGGCATTGGTCCGTCTGTAGCTGCTACTACGAGGATAGCTCCGTCCATCTGGGCTGCTCCTGTGATCATGTTCTTTACATAGTCAGCATGTCCCGGGCAGTCTACATGAGCGTAGTGTCTCTTCTCTGTCTCATACTCTACGTGAGCTGTCGAGATAGTGATACCTCTCTCTTTCTCCTCCGGAGCCTTATCGATCTCGTCGAATGCTACTGCTTCGTCAAGTCCGTATCTCTGGTTGAGAACTGATGTGATAGCTGCTGTAAGTGTAGTTTTGCCGTGGTCAACGTGTCCGATAGTCCCGATATTGACATGCGGCTTAGTTCTTTCATATTTCTGTTT
>CALDNM010000088.1 GCA_937915045.1 uncultured Clostridia bacterium | reverse complement strand
ATGGCGGGCGGAAATCAGAATGTCATCCTCTGTGAAAGAGGCATACGTACATTCGAGACTATGACCAGAAACACCCTCGACCTTTCGGCCATTCCTGTGCTGAAGGAAAAGACGCATCTCCCGATAGTCGTAGATCCGTCTCACGCTACAGGTGTGAACAGCCTGGTGAAGCCGATGGCGATGGCGGCAGCGGCAGCGGGAGCAGACGGCCTTATGATAGAAGTCCACAACGACCCGGAGCACGCTCTTTGCGACGGCGCGCAGTCGCTGAGGCCTGAGCAGTTCGCGGACGTGGTGAAATGCGTGAACGCGATCCTGCCTTACGCGTTCAAACCACAGAGATAAAGCAGATTTTTTTAAGACAGTAGTGTATAATCGAAAGGAAGAAAACAAAATGATGATAGGTGTGATCGGACTCGGCCTCATAGGAGGCTCGATGGCAAAAGCAATAAACGGACTGAAGGATCACAATGTCTACGGATACGATATAGACCACACGATCGTCCGTAAGGCGGTCCTCGTGAACGCGATCGAAGAAGAACTGACACCCGAGATGATCCCTCTGTGCGATCTTCTCATCATCGCGCTCTATCCAAAAGACGCGGTCGCGTTCGTCGATAAATACGCGGACGTCATCAAGAAAGACGCCGTCATCATGGACACATGCGGTGTGAAGAGATGCGTTTACGACGGCATCAAACCGATAGTGGACACACACGATTTCTGGTACATCGGCGGACATCCGATGGCCGGCATCGAGCACGCCGGATTCGACCACGCGAAGAAATCACTCTTCCGCGACGCTTCTATGATATTACTGCCTATGACGGGCACTCCTATCGAAGTCGTCGACCGCACGAAGAGACTTATAGAAAAGATAGGCTTCACCAGCATACAGATCGCCGAACCTGACGAGCACGATGAAGTCATAGCGTTCACGTCACAGCTCGCGCACGTACTTTCGAGCGCGTACATCAAAAGCCCTACGGCACTCAAGCACGACGGCTTTTCAGCGGGCAGTTACAAGGACATGACGCGCGTCGCGAACCTGAACGAAGACATGTGGACTGAGCTGTTCCTCGAAAACCCGGACAACCTGGCGGACGAGATAGACGGCCTGATCACAAGGCTCGGTGAGTACAGCCTCGCGATCAGAGAAAACGATGAACAGGCGCTCCACGACCTTCTCAAAGAAGGGCGCGAGCGCAAAACACTTATAGATAAAGAATGCTTTTAAAGTGTTCGGGGAGGATATGAGATCATATTATGCAGAGACTGACTGTAAAAGTGGCAAAGCCGTATGATGTAGTAATGGAGAGAGGGCTTCTCGCCCGTACCGGTGAGCTGGCTCTGGAAGTGACGGCCCCGTGCAAGGTCTGTGTGGTGACAGACGAAAACACGCACGGGCTTTTCAGCGAGACAGTTTCCGGCTCGCTCGCGTCAGGCGATTTCGATGTATATAAGATCACATTCCCGGCAGGCGAGGAAACAAAAGACATCGCGTATTTCGGGAAGCTCCTCGAATTTCTCGCGGACAATGAATTTACGAGAAGCGATATCATGATCGCGCTCGGCGGCGGAGTCATCGGCGACCTGACGGGATTCGCCGCGGCGTCTTATCTGCGCGGCATAAAATTCATACAGATACCGACTACGCTTCTGGCGGCAGTTGACGCTTCAGTAGGCGGCAAGACGGCGATAAACCTCACGGCGGGCAAGAACCTCGCCGGCGCTTTCCATCAGCCGTCGCTCGTCATATATGACCCGGAGACGGCCGAGCATCTTACGCACGAGATCTTTCTCGACGGGCTTGCTGAAGCGGCTAAATCCGGAGTGATCGCGGACAAAGATCTTTTCGATTACATCATGATATCAGACGATCCGCCTTTCAGTGAATTTGTCACGCGTCTCGTCGATTCTTCGATCCGGGTGAAAGCCTCACTCGTCGAACAGGACGAAAAAGATACCGGGATGAGGCAGCTGCTGAACTTCGGACACACCTCGGCGCACGCTATCGAGCGCCTGAGCAATTTTGATATTACGCACGGAAGCGCTGTCGCGATGGGCATGCTCATCGCGTCCAAAGCCGCGCTCGTGGAAAAGTGGTCCAGGACGGACTGCTATACACCGATAAAAACTTTTCTCATAAAATACGGTTACAGGATGGATCCGGGATTCAGTCCGGAGCAGCTCGCGGCAGCAGCCTCTATAGATAAAAAAAGGCACGGCGATGTCGTTTCGGTGGTCATTCCTCTCGAGATAGGCGAGTGCGCTCTCATGGATATCCCGATCGATCAGCTGGTCGATTTCTTCAAAGCAGGTATGTAAATGAAAATCAAAATAACACCCGGAAAACTGAGCGGGAATCTTGAAGCTATCCCTTCTAAATCACAGGCGCATCGCGTACTGATCGCGTCCGCGCTTTCTGGATTGCAGGGAAATGGCGCGGCTTCTTATCCTGTGGCGCCAGGTTCGTCGAAGGACATCGACGCGACGGCAGGCTGCGTGGAGGAAATAAAGCGCGCCGCGGAAGCAGGAGAAAAAGCTTCACTTGACTGCGGAGAATCAGGCACGACTCTGAGGTTCCTTCTGCCGGTATGCGCCGCGCTCGGGCTCGACGCGGAATATTTCGGGAGCGGCAGGCTTCCGGAAAGACCTCTTTCACCTCTCAAAGAGGAGATGGAAAGGCACGGAGTCACATTCGGTATGCCGGATGAAGCGCATGGAAGTGCGCCGCTTCCGATATGCGCCGCGCGCGGGAAGCTAAAGGGCGGCGACTTCAGTCTCGCCGGAAATGTCAGCTCGCAGTTCATAAGCGGGCTTCTTTTCGCGCTGCCTCTCACATCTGACGGCGGGGCGATCATCATCACGGAGCGGCTCGAATCCGCTCACTATATCGAAATGACTCTCGATGTCATCAGAAAATTCGGTGTCGAGATAAAAGTAAAGAAAAACGGTCCTGACGGGGCCGGCACTGTTTTCATAGTACCGGGCGGACAGGAGTACA
>CALDNM010000087.1 GCA_937915045.1 uncultured Clostridia bacterium | reverse complement strand
GGAAGGAAAGATCACCGATGATGTCAGGATAAGAGCCGCTCTTCCGACGATAGAGTATCTTAAGGAAAACGGCGCGAAGATCATATTGATGTCCCACATGGGCAGACCTAAGGGCAAGCCGAACAAGGAGTTCACACTTGCGCCTGTAGCTGAAAGGCTGAGGGATCTCATGGGGTGCGATGTGAAATTCGCGCAGTCGGATACAGTGGTCGATGACAGCGTGATCGCGGCCGTGAAAGCGATGAAGGACGGAGATATAGTACTTCTCGAAAATACTCGTTACAGAGAAGAGGAAACGAAAAACGATCCTGCTTTCTCGAAAGAGCTGGCGCAGCTTGGCGAGATATTCGTGAACGACGCGTTCGGGACAGCGCACAGAGCGCACTGCTCTACTGCGGGAGTCGCTGAATATATGCCGGCTGTATCCGGATTCCTTATCGAAAAAGAAATCAAATTCCTGGGAAGCGCGGTGGAAGACCCGAAGAGACCTTTCGTCGCGATCATGGGAGGCGCGAAAGTGTCCGACAAGATCCCGGTGATCGAGAATCTGCTGAAAAAGGTGGATGTCCTCATTATCGGAGGAGGGATGTCATATACATTCTTCAAAGGCGAAGGCCTTGAGATAGGTAAATCGCTGCTCGATGCTGAGAGCGTAGATCTGACAAAAAAACTGAGACAGGAAGCTGAAGACGCGGGAGTTAAACTCCTGCTTCCGGTAGATACAGTTTGCGCGGAAGAATTTTCAAATGACTCAAAGTCCAAAGTATGCGACAAAGACAAGATCCCGGCGGATATGATGGGCATGGATATTGGTCCTAAGACTGTAAAATTATTTACCGATGAGATCGCGAAAGCGGGCACTGTGGTCTGGAACGGACCTATGGGAGTGTTCGAGATGAGCAATTTCTCGGCAGGTACGAAAGCTGTAGCTGAGGCTATGGCAAAGAGCAGCGCTATCACTGTGATAGGCGGCGGGGATTCCGCGGCAGCGGTCAAACAGTTTGGGCTTGGAGATAAAATGACACATATTTCGACCGGCGGCGGAGCTTCGCTGGAATTCCTGGAGGGAAAAGAACTTCCCGGAGTTGCTGTGCTCCAGGACAAATAGGCCGAAAATCAAAAAGGAGAAAAGAATGAGGATACCATTTATAGCGGGAAACTGGAAGATGAATATGTCGGGACGCGACGCAGTGGATTTCGCTGAGAAATTCAAGGCGCTGTATCAGGGGACAGATGTGCGCACTGCCATATGTGCACCGTATGTGCATCTCGAACTTTTGGTCGAGGCATTCGACGAGACTGATATAAAAGTCGGAGCGGAGAATGTGCACTGGGAAGACAGCGGCGCGTACACGGGCGAAGTGTCAGCACCGATGCTTGAAGAGATCGGGATAGATTACTGCATCGTCGGTCATTCGGAAAGAAGACAGTATTTCAATGAGACGGACGAGACGGTGAATTTGAAGCTCAAGAAGCTTTTCTCAACATCTATCACGCCTATACTGTGTGTCGGGGAGAAACTTGAAGAAAGAGAAGCCGGGCGCGAGGAAGAAGTCGTAGGCGGACAGATCAGAAAGGATCTCGACGGGCTGACTCCTGAGCAGGTGCAGAAGCTTGTCGTTGCTTATGAACCTATCTGGGCGATCGGAACGGGCAAGACGGCAACTCCTGAGCAGGCGAATGAGATGTGCGGATTCATCCGTGACACTATCTCGGATATCTGCGGAGAAGATACAGCTGACGAAGTCATTATACAGTATGGCGGCAGCATGAATCCGGACA